>DASRYN010000096.1:0-5474 GCA_035687185.1 Pseudoxanthomonas sp.
GACAACGCCCGCCAGTTCGCCCGCGCCTTCTGCCGCGCCGGGCTGGCCGTGGTCAGCGGCCTGGCCGCCGGCATCGACGCGGCCGCGCATGCGGCCGCGATGGACTGCGGCGGCACGACGGTGGCGGTGCTGGGCACCGGGCCGGACCGCGCCTATCCGCGCGCCCATGCCGCGCTGCTGGAGCGGGTGGCGGCCGAGGGCGCCGTGGTCAGCGAGCATCCGCCCGGCACGCCGCCGCGGCCGGGGCATTTCCCCGGGCGCAACCGCATCATCGCCGGGCTGTCGCTGGGCACGCTGGTGGTGGAGGCCGCGCTGCGCTCGGGCGCGCTGATCACCGCGCGCCTGGCCGCGGAGGCCGGGCGCGAGGTGTTCGCCCTGCCCGGCTCGATCCACCACCCGCAGGCGCGCGGCTGCCACCGGCTGATCCGGGACGGCGCCATGCTGGCGGAAACGCCGGAGGAGGTCCTGGCCGGCATCGCCCCGCTCGCCGGACGCCTGGCGGTGGCGCTGGCACCCGCCGCGACCGCCGCCGGCGCGACGCCGGCCCAGCCTGTCGCGGTTCATGAAGAGACCGACCCGGACCACGACAGGTTGTGGCAGGCCCTGGGCCACGACCCAATGCCTATGGATGTGCTGGTGGAGCGCACCGGATTGACGGCTGCCACCCTGTCCTCCATGCTGCTGGGCATGGAACTGGATGGGCGGGTCGCGGTCGAACACGGCCGCTATGCGCGCAGGTCCACCGGCGGCGGCACGGTCGCCTGAAGGCGACGGCCACGCCCGTGGTTCCCCACCCCACGGCGCCCCCACGGGCGCAGGCCGAGGGCAATGAAAGAAAGCATCCTGGACGTCCTGCTCTACCTCTTCGAACACTACATCGCCGACGACGCGGACACCCTGCGCGACCGCGACCCGTTGCAACAGGGCCTGATCGAGGCCGGCTTCACCCCCAGCGAGATCGGCAAGGCCTTCGACTGGCTCGACGGCCTGGCCCAGCAGCGCCCGGCCGCCGAGGAGGCGCGGGTGGACGGTCCGGTGCGCGTGTTCCACGGGCCGGAGCTGGACAAGCTGGACGTGGAGTGCCGCGGCTTCCTGCTGTTCCTGGAGCAGCACGGCGTGCTGGACGCGCACCAGCGCGAGCTGGTGCTCGACCGCGCCATGGCCCTGGACCAGGACGCCCTGGACCTGGACGACCTCAAGTGGGTGGTGCTGATGGTGCTGTTCAACCAGCCCGGCGCCGAGGCGGCCTACGCCTGGATGGAAACGCAGATGTTCGGCGAGGAACCCGAGCCGGTGCACTGACGGCGCCCCCCGCCCACCCTCCGGAAGCCGGCGCACGCCGGCTTCCGCGTTTCCGGGGCATGGGTTACCTTGGGCGCGACTTCGCGGGGAACGGAATGGACTGCTGGTACTACGCCACTGCCGACCGGCAGCGGCACGGCCCCGTGCCGGCCGCGGAATTGCGCGCGCTGGCCGCCGGCGGCGCCGTGGCCGCGGACACGCTGGTGTGGCGCGAGGGCCTGGCGCAGTGGCGCAGGCTGGGCGAACTGGCCGGCGAACTCGGGCTGCCCGCGCTGCCGCCGCCGCTGCCGGCGGCGCCCGTCGACCCGCCGCGCGGCCTGTCCGGCGGCGTCCTGGTCGCCCTGGTCGTGGCCACGGCGGGGCTGCTGATGGTCGTGCTGCTGGGGATCCTGGCCGCCATCGCGGTACCGGCCTACAACGACTACCGCCTGCGCTCGCTTTCCGGCGCCGCCATCGCCGAGGCGCAGCAGCGGCAGGCGGCGGTGGCGGCCTTCGTCCTGGCGCAGGACCGCTGCCCCGAGAACGGCGACGAGGGCTTCGGCGAGCCGGAGGAATACGCGGGCACGCACCTGGCGTCGGTCGAGTTCGGCCGCTTCGAGGGCTCCGAGCGCTGCGGCCTGGAGGCCATCATCGCCGCGCCCGGCCACGCCGAGCTGGACGGCAAGGCGATCTGGCTGGAGCACGATCCGGACCGCGACGACTGGGAATGCACCTCGCAGGTCGCCGACCGCCACCTGCCGCGCTTCTGCCGCGGCTGAGCCGCACACGACACGTCACACGAGGGGAAACCGATGAGCGAGTGGTATTACGCGGACCGCCAGCGCCGGCAGATCGGCCCGCTGCCGGCGTCCGAGCTGGCGCAGCTGTTCCGCGACGGGCAGGTCGACGCGGCCACGCTGGTCTGGCGCGAAGGCCTGCCGGGCTGGCAGCCGCTGGGCGGCCTGCGCGAGGAACTGGGCCTGGGCGAGCCGCCGGCCGCGGTCGACTTCCGCACCCTGCCGGCCACGCCGCCGGCCGCGCCCGCCGCGCCGGCGCCACTGGCCTACGCGCACGCGGGGGAGGTGGTGCATGCCGGCCTGTGGCGCCGCTTCGCCGCCAGCGTCATCGACGGCCTGGTCACCAGCGTGGTCGTCTACGCGGTGCTGATCCCGCTGATGCTGGCATTCGGCGTGAGCCTGGCCGCGCTGGCCCAGACCGACCCGTCCGCCGGCGGGCCGCCGCTGGCGTTCATGGCCACCTACTACGCCGTCAGCCTGTCGATCCCGGCGCTTTACTTCGCCTGGATGCACTCGTCCGCCACCCAGGCCAGCCTGGGCAAGATGGCGGTGGGGGTGAAGGTGGTGCGCGGCGACGGCCAGCGCGTCGGGTTCGGCCGCGCGCTGCTGCGCTACGTGGCCTATATCGTCTTCGCCGCGCTCACCTGCGGCCTGGGCGTGCTGGTCTCCGGCCTGATGGTGGCCATGACCGAGCGCAAGCAGGCCCCGCACGACATGCTCTGCGACACGCTGGTGGTGGATCGCTGGGCCTTCACCGCCCATCCGGAACGCCAGCAGCACGGGCTGGGCACGGTCACCGTGGTGGTCCTGGTGCTGTTCGGCCTGATGATCGTGGCCACCGTGGTGGTGGCCGCGCTGGCGATCGCCGCGCTGGCCGCCCAGCACGGCTGAACGCGGGGCGCCGCGCGGCCGGCTTGACACGGCCGGCCGGGGCGTGATTCACCTATAAATAGCAACGCTGCCGCGCGCCCGGGGGGTCTCCCCCGGGCGTCGGCATCTCTGGCGGGGCCCAATGCCCGCGCGCCGCCGCCCGTTCCGGTCCCCCCGACCGCCCCACCGAAAGCCGCCATGCCCAAGCACCTGCTCATCGTCGAATCGCCCGCCAAGGCCAAGACGATCAACAAATACCTCGGCAAGGACTTCACCGTCCTGGCCTCGTACGGGCACGTGCGCGACCTGGTGCCGAAGGAAGGCGCGGTGGACCCGGAGCGCGGCTTCGCGATGCGCTACGACCTGATCGACAAGAACGAGAAGCACGTCGAGGCCATCGCCCGCGCCGCGCGCGCCGCCGACGACATCTGGCTGGCCACCGACCCGGACCGCGAGGGCGAGGCGATCTCCTGGCACATCGCCGAGATCCTGCGCGAGCGCGGCCTGCTGGACGGCAAGCCGCTGCACCGGGTGGTGTTCACCGAGATCACCCCGCGCGCGATCCGCGAGGCCATGACCCAGCCGCGGCAGATCGCCGGCGAGCTGGTGGACGCGCAGCAGGCGCGCCGCGCGCTGGACTACCTGGTCGGCTTCAACCTCTCGCCGGTGCTGTGGCGCAAGGTGCAGCCGGGGCTGTCGGCCGGCCGCGTGCAGTCGCCGGCGCTGCGCATGATCGTCGAGCGCGAGGAGGAGATCGAGGCGTTCCGGGCGCGCGAGTACTGGAGCATCGGCGCCGAGCTGGCCCACCCTTCGCAGCCGTTCACCGCCAAGCTGGTCAAGCTCGACGGGCAGAAGTTCGAGCAGTTCACCATCACCGACGGCGAGACCGCGGAAGCGGCGCGCCTGCGCATCCAGCAGGCCGCCGCCGGCGCGCTGCACGTCACCGACGTGGCCAGCAAGGAGCGCAAGCGCCGCCCCGCGCCGCCGTTCACCACCTCCACCTTGCAGCAGGAGGCCTCGCGCAAGCTCGGCTTCACCACGCGCAAGACGATGCAGGTGGCGCAGAAGCTGTACGAGGGCGTGACCCTGGGCGAGGAAGGCACCGTCGGCCTGATCACCTACATGCGTACCGACTCGGTCAACCTGTCGCAGGAGGCGCTGGCCGAGCTGCGCGACGTGATCGCGCGCGACTTCGGCACCGCCTCGCTGCCGGACAAGCCGAACGTCTACCAGACCAAGTCCAAGAACGCGCAGGAGGCGCACGAGGCGGTCCGCCCGACCTCGGCGCTGCGCACGCCGGCGCAGGTGGCGCGCTACCTCAGCGACGACGAGCGCCGGCTGTACGAGCTGGTGTGGAAGCGCGCCGTGGCCTGCCAGATGGTGCCGGCCACGCTCAACACCGTCTCGGTGGACCTGGCCGCGGGCGGCGAGCACGCCTTCCGCGCCAGCGGCACCACCGTGGTGTTCCCCGGCTTCCTGGCCGTGTACGAGGAAGGCAAGGACACGCGCGGCGCCGAGGACGAGGACGAGGGCCGCAAGCTGCCGGCGCTCAAGCCGGGGGAGCGCGTGCCCCTGGACCGCATCCACGCCGACCAGCACTTCACCCAGCCGCCGCCGCGCTACACCGAGGCAGCGCTGGTCAAGGCGCTGGAGGAGTACGGCATCGGCCGCCCCTCGACCTACGCCTCGATCATCCAGACCCTGCTGTTCCGCAAGTACGCCGAGATGGACGGCCGCGCGTTCAAGCCCACCGACGTGGGCCGCGCGGTGAGCAAGTTCCTCTCCGGCCACTTCGCCCAGTACGTGGACTACGACTTCACCGCGCGCCTGGAGGACGAGCTGGACGCCGTCTCCCGCGGCGAGGAGGAGTGGGTGCCGCTGATGGAGAAGTTCTGGGGCCCGTTCAAGGAGCTGGTCGAGGACAAGAAGGAATCGCTGGACCGCACCGACGCCGGCAGCGCGCGCACCCTGGGCGTGGATCCGCAGAGCGGCAAGGAAGTCAGCGCGCGCATCGGCCGCTTCGGCCCGATGGTGCAGATCGGTACCGTCGAGGACGAGGAGAAGCCCAAGTTCGCCTCGCTGCAGCCCGGCCAGAGCATCTACTCCATCACCCTGGAGGAGGCGCTGAAGCTGTTCGACATGCCGCGCACGCTGGGCGAGAGCAACGGCGAGCAGGTCAGCGTGGGTATCGGCCGCTTCGGGCCCTTCGTCAAGCGCGGCAGCACCTACGCCTCGCTGAAGAAGGAGGACGACCCCTACAAGATCGACCTGGCGCGCGCGGTGTTCCTGATCGAGGAGAAGGAGGAGATCGCGCGCAACCGCGTGATCAAGGAATTCCCCGGCAGCGACATCCAGGTGCTCAACGGCCGCTTCGGCCCCTACATCAGCGACGGCAGGCTCAACGGCAAGATCCCCAAGGACCGCGAGCCGGCTTCGCTGACGCTGGAGGAAGTGCAGCAGCTGCTGGCCGAGACCGGCAAGCCGGCACGGCGCGGCTTCGGCGCGAAGAAGGCCCCCGCCCGGAAG
>DASRYN010000097.1:0-2129 GCA_035687185.1 Pseudoxanthomonas sp.
GTCGCGCCGCCCGGTGCCCCGTCGCACGTTCGCTCGCGCTACTTCACCTGCCGCTTGCCCAGCTTGCGCGCCAGCGTGCGCCGGTGCATGCCCAGGCGGCGCGCCGCCTCGGAGACGTTGAATCCCGTCTCGGCCAGCACCTCGTGGATCCGTTCCCACTCCAGCGTCTTGATCGACGTCGGCCGTTCTCCCAGGCCCACCTCGGCATTGCCCTCCGCCCGGCCGAACGCCGCCTCGATGTCGTCCGTGTTCGACGGCTTGGCCAGGTAATGGCACGCCCCCAGCTTGATCGCCTCCACCGCCGTGGCGATGCTCGCGTAGCCCGTCAGCACCACGATCAGCATGTCCGGGTCGTGCCGGTGCAGCGCCTGCACGCAGGCCAGCCCCGAGCTGCCGCCGGCCAGCTTCAGGTCCACCACCGCGTAGCCGGGCGCGTAACCGCGCAGCACCTCTTCCAGTTCCGGCTGCGAGGTCGCATGGCGCACCTCGTAGCCGCGGCGCTCGAAGGAGCGGATCAGCGTGCGCGCGAACGCCGCGTCGTCCTCGACGATCAGCAGGCGGCGGGGGGAATCGGTCTCATTCATGGTTCGGCCCGTCCGGTTCGTCCCGCTCCAGCGCGAGCGAGGACAGCGGCAGCTCCAGCACCACCTCGGCGCCGCGCGCGTGGTTGGCGGCGCGGATGCCGCCGCCGAGGCTGCGCGCGACGTTGACCGAGAGGAACAGGCCCAGGCCGCCGCCGGGCCGGCCCTTGGTGGAATTGTAGGGCTTGCCGAAGTTGGCCAGCGTTTCCTCGCTGAAGCCCGGCCCCGCGTCGCGCACCCGCAGCCGCAGCCGGTCCGCGTCGTCCTCCACGCCCGGCTCGCGGGAGACCTCCAGCGACACCCATCCGGGCGAGGCTTCCAGCGCGTTGTCCAGGATGTTGCCGATCATCTGCTTGAGGCCGGAGTCGGACACGATGGCCATGTCCGGGCCCAGGTCGCGGCGGTAGTCGAACTGCCGCACCGGCCGCGTGCCGCGCCATTCCTCCACCAGGCCATCCAGGAACGCGGCCAGGGTGGTGGGCTGCGGCGACTCGCCGCGCGCGTCGCCGGCCGAGAGCAGGATGCCGGTGACGATGCTCTTGCAGCGGCCCAGCTGGGCCTGCATCTCGTCCAGGTCCTCGCGCAGCTCCGGGTTCCCGGCCAGCAGCGGCATCCGCCGCCAGTCGCCGAGGATGACCGACAGCGTGGCCAGCGGGGTGCCCAGCTCGTGCGCCGCGCCGGAGGCCAGCAGCCCCATGCGCACGATGTGCTCTTCCTCGGCGGCCTGCTGGCGCAGGCCGGCCAGGCGTGCGTCGCGGTCGCGCAGGATGCGGCCGATGCGGGTCAGGAACACGCAGGTCAGCGTCGCGCTCAGCAGGAAGCACACCAGCAGGCCCTGGATGTACGGGTCGGCCACCCCGCGCTGCGGATTGGCGGCGATGGTCACCGGCCCGGGGAACAGCACCAGCGCCAGCACGCCGGCGCTGGCGGCCGCGGCCACCACCCACGCCGCGCGCGTGCGCAGCAGCACCGCCCCCAGCGCGACCTGCAGCAGGTACAGGAACACGAACGGGTTGCCGATGCCGCCGCTCAGGTGCAGCTGCACGGTGAGCGCGGCCACGTCCACCAGCAGCGCGGCCAGCAGCGCCAGTCCGCCCACCTCGTGGCGGCGGCGCCAGTACAGCAGCGAGGCCAGGTTGAACACCGCCAGGCAGGCCACCACCGTGGACATCGCCGCCAGCGGCAGGGCGATGCCCAGCAGGAAGTGCACGTAGGCGATGGTCGCCACCTGGCCGACGATGGCGATCCATCGCAACTGGACCAGCTGGTGCATGTGCCGGGCGCCGCCGGACGCGGCCAGCGCGCGCGCGGCGAGCGGGCGCGGGCGGTCAGCTCGGGGCGGGTCGGATCGGGCCGCGGCATCGCTGTGCTCCCTGGTGGCATGGAACCGGCGGCGCGCGCGGCGCTCCTCCAGCGCGAAGCGCCAGGCGCCGCCGGCCACCAGCAGGGCCAGCGCGAACCAGGTCAGCGCGTAGCCCAGGTGGTTGTCGCGGAACCGTACCACCGTCAGCCCGCCGCGGGGCCAGGGTGCGCCGGCGGCCACGCGCG
>DASRYN010000098.1:0-2641 GCA_035687185.1 Pseudoxanthomonas sp.
GCAGTGCCACGGCCGTCCTGGCCCAGCCGCAGCCGCTGCCCGGGATAGATCGTGTACGGCGGCTGCAGGCCGTTCCACCGCGCCAGGTCGGCGACGGCCACGCCGTGGCGCCGCGCGATGGCGTACAGGGTGTCGCCGCGCTCGACCACCACCGAGCCGCCGGCCGGGGCCGGCGAGCCCGGCGTGCGCACCACCGTGCTCTTGCCGCACGCGGCCAGCAGCAGGACCAGGACGACGAGGGCGCCGAAGCGGAACCAGGGGCGTGCCGGACGGATCGTGGTGCTCATGCGGGTGCGTGTCTCCTGCTTCCTTGGGTGCGGCCGCTAGCCGGTCAGCCGCTCGAACAGGCCCTGCGCGGCCATGCCGCCGCCGCCGACCAGGACCGCGAAGTAGGCCAGGGTCCCGACGTTGGCCAGGTGCCCCAGCAGTATCGCCCCGCCGTCGCGCTGGATCATCCCGATCGCGTACAGCAGCAGGGCCAGGGCCGGCAGCGTGTTGCTGAAGGGCACGAAGCCGAACGGCGCCATCAGCAGCAGCGCGGCGAGGATGAAGGCCAGGTTGTTGGCCAGGTCCATGGCACGCCCGTCCACGAACAGGCGCAGCCGCCGCGGCCGGCTGATGCGCTCCATGCGGCGCACCCACTTCATCCCGGCCATCAGCCCCGGGCGCAGGCGGTCGGCCGGCAGCGCCCGGTCCTTCAGCCGCGCCGGCAGCCACAGCGGGCGCCGCGCCACGCGGCTCACGCCCACCAGCAGGATCGCCGCGCCGAACACGGTGCTCACGCCGGGAATGGAGACCGGGATCAGGAACACCAGCGTCAGCAGGATGGTGAGCAGCAGCAGGCCCTCGTCGCCGAAGGCATCCAGCAGTTCGCGCAGGCTCAGCCGGTCCTCCGGCAGGGCCTCGATGATCGCGGCCAGCTGCTCGCCGAGCGGGGCGTCGTGGCCGGGGCGCGGCGTGGCGGCCATGGCGTCAGTCCAGCGTCCCGGCCAGCAGCGGCACGAACACCACCGGCGCCAGCACACGTTCCTCCACGCCGCCGTCGGCGCGCTTGGCCAGCTGGAGGAGCGACTGCGACGAGGCGCCGCCGACCGGGGCGATCAGCACGCCGCCGGGCGCCAGCTGCTCGACCAGCGCCTCGACCAGCGCCGGCGCCGCCGCGGTGACCAGGATCGCGTCGTACGGCGCGTGCTCGGGCCAGCCGACGCGGCCGTCGTCGTGCCGGCTGCGCACGTTCATGCCCAGCGCGCGCAGGCGCTTGCGCGCCTGCCGCAGCAGCTCACCGATGCGCTCGACCGTGTACACCTCCAGCCCCAGCGCGGCGAGGATGGCCGCCTGGTAGCCGGAACCGGTGCCGATCTCCAGCACCTTCTTCGGGGCGGCGGCCAGCACGGCCTCGGTCATGCGCGCCACCACCCACGGCTGCGAGATGGTCTGGCCGTGGCCGATGGGCAGCGCGGTGTCCTCGTAGGCACGGCTGGCCAGGGCCTCGTCCACGAAGAGGTGGCGCGGCACGGTGCGCACCGCGTTGAGCACGTCCTCGTCGGCGATGCCCGCCTCGCGCAGGCGCTCGACCAGGCGGTCACGCACGCGCTGCGAGGTCATGCCCACGCCCACCGCCTGGGGCTGCAGCCGCAGCCGCGGGGTCATGCCGCGCTCCCCGCGCCCGGCGCGGGCTCGGACAGCGCCGCGGTCAGCCCGCCGACCCAGCCGGCCACCTTCTCCAGCGCCTGGTAGCGGGTCAGGTCGACGTGGATCGGCGTGATGGAGATGTGGCCGCTGCGCACGGCGTGGAAGTCGGTGCCCGGGCCGGCGTCCTGCTCCGGGCCGGCCGGGCCGATCCAGTAGACGGTGCGCCCCCGCGGGTCCGGCTGCGGGATGCACGGCTCGGAGCGATGGCGGTTGCCCAGGCGCGTGACCTCGAAGCCGCGGACCTGCTCCCAGGGCAGGTCCGGCACGTTGACGTTGAGGATGGTGTCGGCCGGCAGCGGGTCGGCGCGCAGGCGCGCGACGATCTCCACCGCCGCGCGCGCCGCGGTGGCGTAGTGGTGCGCCTCGTGGTTGCGGGTGACCAGCGACACCGCCACGGCCGGCAGGCCGAGGAAGCGCCCTTCCATCGCCGCCGAGACCGTGCCCGAGTAGATGACGTCGTCGCCGAGGTTGGCGCTGTTGTTGATGCCCGAGACCACGATGTCCGGCTCGAACTCGAACATCCCGGTCAGCGCCAGGTGGACGCAGTCGGTGGGGGTGCCCGCGACCGAGCAGGTGTAGTGGTCCAGCCGCTTGACCCGGATCGGCAGGTCCAGCGTCAGCGAGTTGCTGGCGCCGGAACGGTCGCGGTCGGGGGCCACCACGTAGACCTCGTGGCCGGCGTCGCGCAGGCCCTGGGCCAGGGCGTGGATGCCGGGGGCGTCCACACCGTCGTCGTTGCTTACCAGTACGCGCATGGGCTTCCTCGAAAACGTCCGCATGATACCGGAAGCGTCCTTCGGGTTTTTTGCGCCGGCGCGCGCTTGCGCCGGCCGCCGCGGCCGATACCCTGTGCCCATGCACGAGGACGACGACGACGACGCCGCGCTGTTCCGCGCCGCCGTGGGCAAGGTGGCGCCGCTGCGCAAGGCCGCCGAGGCCGGGCCGGAAC
>DASRYN010000099.1:0-5124 GCA_035687185.1 Pseudoxanthomonas sp.
CCGGCGCCAGCGACGGCGTCCGCCGCCACGCGCGGCAGGCTGCGGCCGCCCAGCCCGGCGCAGGCTTCCAGCAGGGTGCGGGCGGCATAGGCCTCGGCCTCGCGCACCAGCGCCGCCTCGCCCGCGCTGCCCGCCGGCACCACCAGGCGGCGGCCGTCGCGGGCGGCGGCCAGGGCCGCCGGCAGCACGCCGTCGACGGGGCGCAGTTCGCCGGTCAGGCCCAGCTCGCCCAGGAATTCGCAGCCGGCCAGCGCGTCGCGGTCGATCTGCCCGCTGGCGGCGAGGATGCCCAGGGCGATGGGCAGGTCGAAGCGGCCACCGTCCTTGGGCAGGTCGGCCGGCGCCAGGTTGATGGTGATGCGCCGCTGCGGGTACTCGAACCGGGCGCAGAGGATGGCCGCGCGCACCCGGTCGCGCGATTCACGCACCGCCGCGGCGGGCAGGCCGACGATCTGGGTCGAGGGCAGGCCGCCGGACAGGTGCACCTCCACCTGCACCGGCGGGGCGAGCACGCCGGCACGGGCGCGGCTGTGCACCAGCGCCAGACCCACGGCGGAAGGCTCAGTGCGGCGGCTGGCCGGAAGCGCCGCCGCCGGCGCGCAGCTGCGCCTCCAGCGCTTCCACCGTCCGCTCCAGGGCGTCCAGCTTCTCGCGCGTGCGCAGCAGCACCGCGCGCTGGACGTCGAACTCCTCGCGGGTGACCAGGTCCAGGCGCGACAGCCCGGCCTGCAGCACGCTGCGGAAGCCGGCCTGCAGTTCCTCGCCCGATTCGCGCAGGCCCGGCGGCAGCAGCTCGCCCAGGCGGCGGGCGAGGTCGTCGATGTGCTTGGGGTCGATCATGGGCTCCTCCGGTGGGCCGACAGTGTGCGCCGGAGGCGCGGGAGGCGGCATCGGGCCGCGGCGGTGCGCGGCGTCGGAAAAGTCCGAGCGCGGCGCCGACATTGGACCGGATGCCGCGCACGCGTGGCAAGCGCGGCGCGCGTTATCCTGTGGCCCCGTGACGCCGCTGGAGATAGCCGGATGAAGATGATCATGGCCGTGATCAAGCCGTTCAAGCTGGACGACGTGCGCGAGGCGCTGGCCAGCCACGGCATCGCCGGCATCACCGTCACCGAGGTCAAGGGCTTCGGCCGGCAGAAAGGCCACACCGAGCTCTACCGCGGCGCCGAATACGTGGTCGACTTCCTGCCCAAGGTGAAGCTCGAGGTGGCGGTGACCGACGACCAGGTCGACGAGGTGGTGGAAGCCATCGTCAAGGCCGCCGGCACCGGCAAGATCGGCGACGGCAAGGTCTTCGTCTACGACCTGGGGCGGGTGGTGCGAATCCGCACCGGCGAGCTGGACGCCGACGCGCTGTAGCGCGGTCCCGGCCGGGCCGCGGGCCCTCAGCCGCCGAAGGCGGCCTTGAAGCGGCGGTAGCAGCGCTTCCAGGCATCGCGCACCGCGGTCACCCAGCGCGGGTCGGCCAGCACCGAGGCGCGCCGCGCGCCGGGCGCGCGGCCGGTGATGCGCTGCTCGATCTTCAGCGCGTTGGCCAGGTCGCCGCGGCGCAGCTCGCGCAGCAGCGGCGCGTGGCGCAGCCGGCGCGGCACGCGCAGGGCGGCGGCGAAGTCCAGCAGGACCACGCGCTCGCCGTCGACCAGCACGTTGGCCGGGTGCAGGTCGTTGTGGGTGATGCCGTGGGCGTGCAGGTGCGCCAGCGCCGCGCGCAGGCGGCGGAAGGTGCTCCCGTCCACATCGCCGACGGCCAGCGGCCGGCCGGGCACGAACTCCATCGCCAGCGCCAGGCCGCCGACGCGGCCCATCAGCCGCGGCGCGTGCTGCCAGCCGCGCAGGCGCCGCAGCGTGCGCGCCTCGCGGCGCACGAGGATGCGCGCCAGCGGCGCCAGCGGGGTGAGGCGGTAGCGGCCGTAGTCCTTCACCACCGCCGGCACGCCCTGGACGGGCAGCAGGTAGACGTCCGGTTCGAGCAGCCGCTCGCCGCGCTTGAGCAGGCGCCTGGCATGCGGCTTGGCCGGCGTACGGGCCGGCAGGGTCAGCGTGTTCATCGTCGTGGGGGAACGCCGCCCGCGGGCGGCGCGTACTGCGGTGGGGGAGCGGCAGCCTAGGCCCGCGCGCACGCGCGAAAAACCGCTGCCATCGCCCACTGCGTTGCAGGGGCGATAACATTCTCGTAACAATCAGCGTGTAACGCCCGTGCAGGAAGGCACGGGCGCCTGGCCCGGTCGGCTGGCGTTCAGCCTTGCGCTTCGCCCAGCGCCTCGGCGACGAACGGCGGGGCCACCAGCACGCCGCGGTGCAGGTGCGCGCTGTAGTAGCGGGTGGCGAAGCCCTTGCCCTCTGCGTCCGCCTCGCGGAACCCGAAGCCCGGGCCCTTGCGCGCCAGGGTCACGCTCCACCAGCCGGTCGGGTAGCAGGGCTGCGGGAACGGCAGGGTCTTGAAGCTCGAGAAGCCGGCCTTGCCCATCTCCGTGCGCATGGCGCGGATCAGTTCCAGCTGCGCCAGCGGCGACTCGGACTGCTGCACCAGCACGCCGTCGTCCTTCAGCGCGCGGAAGCAGCTGGCGTAAAAGTCCTTGTTGAACAGCCCCTCGGCCGGGCCCACCGGGTCGGTGGAGTCGACGATGACCACGTCCACGCTGCCCGCCGGGCAGTTGGCCATGTAGGCCACGCCGTCGTCGAACAGCAGCTCGGCGCGCGGATCGCCGTTGGAATCGCACAGCTCCGGGAAGTGCTTCTCGGCCATGCGCGTGACCTGCTCGTCGATGTCGCACTGGGTGGCGCTGGCCACGCCGGGGTGCTTGAGCACCTCGCGCAGGGTGCCGCAGTCGCCGCCGCCGATGATCACCACGCGCTTCGGGTCGGCGTGGGTGAACAGCGCCGGGTGGGCGATCATCTCGTGGTACAGGAAGTTGTCGCGGCTGGTGAGCATGACCGCGCCGTCGATCAGCATCAGGTTGCCCCAGTCGGTCGTCCGGTAGATCTCGATCTTCTGGAACGGCGACTGCACCTCGTCGAGCTTGGCCTCGATCCGGTAGCCGACGGCCGACCCGGTCGGCTCGAAACGCTCGATGTACCAGTTGTCCTGGGAGTTCATGGGCGGTCCTCGTGGGGCGCGGGCGCCGGTCGGCGCGTGGAGCGGGGACGGCCGGCGCGCGGGGCCGGCGGCGAAGGGCGCGCATTGTCGCCGATTGTGAGGGAGCATTGTGAACGGCGGCGGTAGAATGCGCGTCCTCTTCCCGCCGCCCGAGCCGCACCGATGAGCGACTGGTCCGCCGACCACGCCCGCAAGACCTGGTCCATCCCGCACTGGTCCGGCGGCTACTTCGACGTGGCCGGCGGCAGCATGCAGGTGCTCCCGCGCGGCCCCGGCGGCCCGGCGCTGGCGCTGCCGGCACTGGTGGAGGCCGCGCGCGCGCGCGGCGCCAAGTTGCCGCTGCTGCTGCGCTTCCCCGACATCCTCGGCGACCGCCTGGGCCGGCTGCAGGACGCTTTCGCCCAGGCCATGGCCGAGTGGGACTACGCCGGCGGCTACACCGCCGTGTACCCGATCAAGGTCAACCAGCACCGCGGCGTGGCCGGGACGCTGGCCGCGCACCAGGGCGAAGGCTTCGGCCTGGAGGCCGGCAGCAAGCCGGAGCTCATGGCCGTGCTGGCGCTCTCGCGACCGGGCGGGCTGATCGTGTGCAACGGCTACAAGGACCGCGAGTACATCCGCCTGGCGCTGATCGGGCGCAAGCTGGGCCTGGAGACCTTCATCGTCGTCGAGAAGCCCTCCGAGCTGGCGCTGGTGCTGGAGGAGTCGCGCGCGCTGGGCGTGCGCCCCGGCCTGGGCGTGCGCATGCGCCTGGCCTCGCTGGGCGCGGGCAAGTGGCAGAACAGCGGCGGCGACAAGGCCAAGTTCGGCCTTTCTCCGCGCCAGGTGCTGGACCTGTGGAAGGCGCTGCGCGAGGCCGGCATGACCGACTGCCTGCAGCTGCTGCACTTCCACATGGGCTCGCAGATCTCCAACGTGCGCGACATCGCCAACGGCATGCGCGAGGCCACCCGCTACTTCAGCGAGCTCTCGCGCCTGGGCGCCCGGGTGCGCTACATGGACGTGGGTGGTGGCCTGGGCATCGACTACGAGGGCACCCGCTCGCGCAGCGAGTGCTCGATCAACTACGGCCTGAACCAGTACGCGGCCAACATCGTGCAGCCGCTGGCCGAGGCGTGCGCCGCGCTGGGGCTGCCGCAGCCGCGCATCGTCACCGAGTGCGGCCGCGCCATGACCGCCCACCACGCCGTGCTGGTGGCCAACGTCGCCGAGGTCGAGTACGCGCCGGAAGGCCGCGTGCCCGACGCCCACGACGACGAGCCGGCCGCCGTGCGCCACCTGCGCGAGCTGCACGCCGACCTGGACCGCCGCCCCCCGCTGGAGCTGTTCCACGAGGCCCAGCACTTCCACGCCGAGGGCCTGGCCGCCTACGCGCTGGGGCAGATCGACCTGCCGCAGCGCGCGCGGGTGGACGACCTGTTCTACGCCGTGGCCCACGGCGTGCGCGCGCGCCTGGACGGCGGCGAGCGCAGCCACCGCGCGGTGCTGGACGAGCTCAACGACCGGCTGGTGGACAAGTACTTCGTCAACTTCAGCGTGTTCGAGTCCATCCCGGACGCCTGGGCGATCGACCAGGTGTTCCCGATCGTGCCGATCGAGCGCCTGGACGAGGCCCCGGACCGCCGCGGCGTGGTCGCCGACATGACCTGCGACTCGGACGGCACGGTGAAGACCTACGTGGAGAACGGCGGCCTGGACACCTCGCTGCCGCTGCATGCGCTGCGCCACGGCGAGAGCTACCGCATCGGCATCTTCCTGGTCGGCGCCTACCAGGAGATCCTGGGTGACATCCACAACCTGTTCGGCGACACCGACGCGGTGGAGGTGCGGCTGGCCGGCGACGGCTACGAGCTGGCGCAGCAGCGCCGCGGCGACACCACCGACGTGATGCTCGACTACGTCGGCTACCGCCTGGACGACCTGCGCGCGGCCTACGCCCAGCGCGTGCACGACGCCGGCCTGCCGCAGGCCGAGTCGCTGGACATCGCCGCCGCGCTCGAGGCCGGCCTGACCGGCTACACCTACCT
>DASRYN010000100.1:0-3013 GCA_035687185.1 Pseudoxanthomonas sp.
CGGCTCAGCCATGGCCCTGCTCCCCGCCGATGGCGCCGGCACCGGCCGGGATGCGCGGCGCGACCTGGCCCACGTCGCCGCACTGCGCGCGGTGGCGCAGCGCCTGGTCCATCAGCACCAGCGCCACCATCGCCTCGGCGATGGGCGTGGCGCGGATGCCCACGCACGGATCGTGGCGTCCGGTGGTGATCACCTCGACCGGATCGCCGTGCACGTCCACGGTCGGCCCGGGCAGGCGCAGGCTGGAGGTGGGCTTGAGCGCGATCGAGGCCACGACCTGCTGGCCGGTGGAGATGCCGCCGAGGATGCCGCCGGCGTGGTTGCTGGCGAAGCCGTCCGGGGCGATGAGGTCGCGGTGCTGCGTGCCCTTCTGCGATACGACGTCGAAGCCGTCGCCGATCTCCACGCCCTTGACCGCGTTGATGCTCATCAGCGCCGCGGCCAGTTCGCCGTCGAGCTTGCCGTAGACCGGCTCGCCCCAGCCCGGCGGCACGCCGTCGGCGACCACCGTCACGCGCGCGCCGACCGAGTCGCCGGACTTGCGCAGCGCGTCCATGTACGCCTCCAGCGCCGGCACCTGCGGCGCGTGCGGCCAGAAGAAGGGGTTGTCCTCCACCGCGCTCCAGTCGAATCCCTCCGGGCGCACCTCGCCCAGCTGGGCGAGGAAGCCGCGCACGGTCACGCCATGGCGCTGGCGCAGCCACTTCTTGGCGATGACCGCGGCGGCCACGCGCATCGTGGTCTCGCGGGCGGAGCTGCGCCCGCCACCGCGCGGGTCGCGGATGCCGTACTTCTGCCAGTAGCTGTAATCGGCGTGGCCCGGGCGGAACTGGGCGGCGATGCTGGCGTAGTCCTTGCTGCGCGCATCGGTGTTGCGGATCAGCAGGGCGATGGGCGTGCCGGTGGTGCGGCCCTCGTACACGCCCGACAGGATCTCGACCTCGTCGGCTTCGCGCCGGGCCGAGGTGTGGCGGCTCTTGCCGGTGGCGCGGCGCTGGAGATCGTGGGCGAACTCCTCCGGCGCCAGCTCCAGCCCGGGCGGGCAGCCGTCGACCACGCAGCCGATGGCCGGGCCGTGCGACTCGCCGAAGGTGGTGACCGACAACAGCTTGCCGAAGGTGTTGCTGCTCAAGGCGCGCTCCGCGCGGGAGAAAACGGGACGCGCAAGCATCGCACATCGGCGCGGTTGCTGCAGTGCGCCAGAAGCCGGGAAAAACGTTGCCGCGGTAACGTTTACGGCGAGGGCGCCCGCCGAGCGAAGAGCGCCTGCCGGAAGCATTCGCCGTCGACGCGACGGCACGGCCGCCGATGCCGGGGCATGTCGCCGGCAAGCCGGACACCTGCCGGGACGGCGCAGCGACGGGCCCGCCGCATCGCCAGTCCGCCCGGCCGGGAGCGCCGCCTGCCCGGCGTGCTCAGCCGCGCGCGGCGGCCAGTTCGGCGATGCGGGCGTTGTGCGCGATCAGGTCGCGGCACTCCACCGCGAACACGCCCATCTGCCCGACCTTGAACTCGATCCAGGCCAGGTCCAGTTCCGGCAGCAGCTTCACCAGGTGGCGCTCGGACTCGCCCACCTCGCAGATCAGCAGGCCGTCCTGGCTCAGGTGCAGCGGCGCGTCGCGCAGGATCTTCAGCACCAGGTCCAGGCCGTCGGGGCCGGCGCGCAGGCCCAGCTCCGGCTCGTGCGAATACTCCTTCGGCAGCGCGTCGGTTTCCGCGTCGGTCACGTACGGCGGGTTGGTGACGATCAGCTCGTAGTGGCGCCCGGCCAGGCCGGCGAACAGGTCCGACTTGAGCAGGGTGACGTTGTCGGCGTGCAGCCGCGCCCTGTTCTCCTCGGCCAGGGCCAGCGCGTCGTCGCTGATGTCCACGCCGTCCACCTCCCACTGCGGGTGGTGGTGGGCCATGGCGATGGCGATGCAGCCCGAGCCGGTGCACAGGTCCAGCGCGCGCCGCACCTCGCGCCCGCCCAGCCAGGGCTCGAAACCGGCCTCGATCAGCTCGGCGATGGGCGAGCGCGGCACCAGGGCGCGGCGGTCGGTCTTGAAGCTCAGCCCGGCGAACCAGGCCTCGCCGGTCAGGTACGCGGCCGGCACGCGCTCGTCGATGCGGCGCTGGAACAGGGCCAGGATGCGGCGCTTCTCCCCGGTGGTCAGCCGCGACTGGCCGTACACCGGGCTGAGGTCGTGCGGCAGGTGCAGCGCGTGCAGCACCAGCTGGGTGGCCTCGTCCATGGCGTTGTCGTAGCTGTGGCCGAAGGTCAGCCCTGCTTCGTTGAAGCGGCTGCCGCCGTAGCGGATCAGGTCGATGATCGTGTGCAGCTCGGCGGCCGGGTCGGCGGTCGTCATGGCGCGGCGCCGCGCGGGCGCATCCTCGGAAAGGGGCGGCGATTATAGGCCATCGGCATGCCCGGCCCGGGCTGCCGGTATCATGGCCGGCCGAACGCCCGCTTCCGGACGCAACGCATGTTCAACCGCACCTTCGGCTACATCCTGGTCGCCGCGCTCGCCGCCGGGCTGGGCCTGCTGGCCGCCCGTCACTTCCTCGGCAGCGACGCCGCCCCGCCCGCCCCCGCGCTGCAGACCGTGACCCTGTTGCCGCAGCCGCGCGAGCTGCCGCCGTTCAACCTGCGCCAGTCGGACGGCACGCCACTGGTGCCCGGCGAGCTGGCCGGGCACTGGACGCTGGTGTTCCTGGGCTTCACCTTCTGCCCGGACGTGTGCCCCACCACCCTGGCCGAGCTGGCCCAGGCGCAGAAGCAGTGGGAGGCGCTGCCCGAATCCACGCGCCCGCGCGTGCTGTTCGTCTCGGTGGACCCCGAGCGCGACACGCCCGGCAAGGCCGGCGAGTACGCCCACGCCTTCCACGCCGACACGCTGGCCGCCACCGCCGACGTGCCGGCGCTGGAGAAGTTCGCCACCTCGCTGGGCTTCGTGTTCATGAAGGTGCCCGGCAGCAACTTCGAGCAGAACCCGCAGGACTACAGCGTGGACCATTCGGCCAACATCGCCGT
>DASRYN010000101.1:0-3478 GCA_035687185.1 Pseudoxanthomonas sp.
CTGTTCTCCGAGAGCGCGCTCAAGGGCGCGCACTTCATCGAGCTGTGCAACCAGCGCGGCATCCCGCTGGTGTTCCTGCAGAACATCACCGGCTTCATGGTCGGCAGGAAGTACGAGAACGCCGGCATCGCCAAGGACGGGGCCAAGATGGTCACCGCGGTGGCGTGCTCGAGCGTGCCCAAGTTCACCGTGGTGATCGGCGGCAGCTTCGGCGCCGGCAACTACGCCATGTGCGGCCGCGCGTACGGGGCGCGCTTCCTGTGGATGTGGCCGAACGCGCGCATCGGCGTGATGGGCGGCGAGCAGGCCGCCAGCGTGCTGGCCACGGTGCGGCGCGACGGCATCGAGGCCGCCGGCGGCCGCTGGAGCGCGGAGGAGGAGGAGGCGTTCAAGGCGCCGGTCCGCGCGCAGTACGAGACCCAGGGCAGCCCGTGGTACGCCACCGCGCGGCTGTGGGACGACGGCATCATCGACCCGGTCGACACCCGCCGCGTGCTGGCGCTGGGGCTGGCGGCCTCGCTCAACGCTCCCATCGAACCGGCACGCTTCGGCGTGTTCAGGATGTGACCGCCATGGACCGACGCGTAATCCTCGTCACCGGCAGCAGCCGCGGCATCGGCGCGGCGACCGCCATGCTGGCCGCGCGGCGCGGCTACGCGGTGGCCGTGAACTATGTGCGCGACGCCGACGCGGCCGCGTCGGTGGTGGAAGCCATTCGCGCCGGCGGCGGCGAGGCGCTGGCGCTGCGCGCGGACGTGGCGCGCGAGGACGAGGTCGTGGCGCTGTTCCGGCAGGTGGACGAGCGCCTGGGACCGCTGGACGCGCTGGTCAACAACGCCGGCATCCTCGACACGCAGATGCGGGTGGAGGCGATGGACGCGGGGCGCATCCAGCGCATCCTGGCGGCCAACGTGGTCGGTCCCCTGCTCTGCTGCCGCGAGGCGGTGCGGCGCATGTCCACGCGCCATGGCGGCCGCGGCGGTGCCATCGTCAACGTCTCCTCCGTCGCCGCGCTGACCGGCTCGCCCGGCGAGTACGTGGACTACGCCGCGTCCAAGGGCGCGCTGGACACGCTCACGCGCGGCCTGGCACAGGAGGTGGCGCAGGAAGGCATCCGCGTCAACGGCGTGCGCCCGGGCTTCATCTACACCGACATGCACGCGGCCGGCGGCGAGCCCGGGCGCGTGGACCGGGTCAAGGCCTTCGTGCCGATGCGCCGCGGCGGGCAGCCGGAGGAAGTGGCCAACGCCATCCTCTGGCTGCTCTCGGAGGAGGCCTCGTACACGACGGGCGCCTTCGTGGACGTGGCCGGCGGCCGCTAGCGGCGGCGTACCGGGTCCGCCGCAGGGGAGCGACGATGGATCTGGGACTGGCAGGCAAGCGTTGCGTGGTGCTCGGCGGCAGCCGCGGCATCGGGCGCGCCATCGCCCTGGGACTGGCGGCCGAGGGCGCCGACGTGGCCGCGTGCGCCCGCGGCGCCGACGCGCGCGGACGCAACGCGCTGCACGAGGTCGAGCAGGCGCTGCGTGCGCACGGCGGGCGCGCCCACGTGCGCCCCTGCGACCTCGGCGACGCGGCGGCCCTGGCGGAGTTCCTCGATGGCGCGCGGCGCGCGTTCGGCGGCGTGGACGTGCTGGTGCACAACGCCTCGGCGCTCGCCCTGGGCCCTTCGGTGGAGGACTTCGAGGCCAGCCTGCGACTGGACGTGCTGGCCGCCGCCCGCGCCTGCAACCAGGTGATCCCGTGGATGAAGGCGGGCGGCGGCGGCAGCATCGTGCTGGTGGCCTCCATCTCCGGGCTGGAGGCCAGTCCGGGCGCCGACTTCGGCTACGCGGCGGCCAAGGCCGCGCTGATCGCCTATGCGAAGAAGCTGTCGGTCTTCCATGGCCCGGACGGCATCCGCGCCAACGCCATCGCGCCCGGTTCGACCGAGTTCGAGGGCGGCCTGTGGGACCGCGTGCGGCGGCAGGACCCGCCGCGCTACGAGGCCGTGCGCGGCACCATCCCCTGGGGCCGCATGGGCACGCCGCAGGAAGTGGCGGACGTGGCGGTGTTCCTGGCTTCGCCGCGCGCGGCCTGGGTCACCGGCGCCTGCGTGCCGGTCGATGGCGGCCAGCACAAGGGCATGCGCTAGGCGCCACGCCGGCACATGCGTTCCGTCCGCGACCACGCGCGGTGCCGCGGCGCGCGGCCCGGCTGGCCCGGCCGGGCGTGGCAGGCGCCCCCGTAGCGCACGGTCGCGACGCCGACGGGGCATCCGCCGGGGTACGGCGCGCGGCCGCCGGCGGCGCCGGCGCATCTGCTATCGTCCGGCGCTGTCTTCACCCATGGCGACCGCGATGCACCTGTTGCGCACCCTCTCCGCCCTGTTCCTGTCCGGCTCCCTGGCTGCCTGCGCGCACGCGGCCGGCGACGCCCCGCCTTCCGGCCACGCCGCGACCGGCGCCACGGCCGGCGCGGTCGCCACCGGCCGCTATCCCGACCTGTTCGCCGAAGCGGGCTATGCACCCGGGCAGGTGCGCGCCAAGGTCGACGCGGCCTTCGCGCAGCTCTTCCACGGCGATCCGGGCGAGGAGGCCGTGTACTACGAAAGCGGCGCCAACGCGCACGGCCCGATGGCGTACATCCACGACGTCAACAGCAACGACGTGCGCTCGGAAGGCATGTCCTACGGGATGATGATCGCGGTACAGCTGGACCGGAAGCGCGAGTTCGACGCGATCTGGAACTGGGCCATGACCCACATGTACCACGACGATCCCGCGCACCCGGCCCACGGCTATTTCGCCTGGTCGGTGCGCACGGACGGCGTGCCCAACGACGAGATGCCTGCGCCCGACGGCGAGGAGTACTTCATCACCGCGCTCTACTTCGCCTCCGCCCGCTGGGGCGACGGCGAGGGCCTGTACGACTACCGCGCCCACGCCGACCGCCTGCTGCGCGACGTGCTGCACCGGGAGAAGATCACCGGGCAGACGCGCCGCGGCCTGATGACCGCGGTCAACCTGTTCGACAAGGACGCGCGGATGGTGCGCTTCACCCCGGACGTGGGCAACGCCGCGCACACCGACGCCTCCTACCACCTGCCCGCCTTCTACGAGGTGTGGGCCCGGGTCGGGCCGCAGGCCGACCGCGCGTTCTGGAAGCAGGCCGCGCAGGTGAGCCGCGACTACTTCGTGCTCGCCTCCCACCCGCGCACCGCGCTGACGCCCGACTACGGCAACTTCGACGGCACCCCGTGGGCGGCGCCGTGGCGGCAGGAGTCCGACGATTTCCGCTACGACGCCTGGCGCACGGCGATGAACTGGTCGATGGACTGGTCGTGGTGGCGCGCCGACCCGCGCCAGGTGGAGCTGAGCAACCGCCTGCAGGCCTTCTTCGCCTCGCAGGGCATGGACGCGTACCAGAGCCTGTACACGCTCGACGGCAAGCCGCTGGGCGGCGGCCAGACCACCGGCCTGGTGGCGATGAACGCCAC
>DASRYN010000102.1:0-2851 GCA_035687185.1 Pseudoxanthomonas sp.
GTCGTAGGTGCGCAGCAGCCAGACGCCGGCGCCGGCCGCCACCGCGGCCGACGCCAGCATCGCGATCCGCGCCGGGCGCTGGACCGGCACGGGCCTTACTGGGCCTGCTCGAGCTGCTGCAGGAACACCTGGTACTGCTCCATGCCGCCGCTGGCGAAGACGTAGGCGTTGACCAGCAGGCCGATGATCGCCAGCGCGGTGGCCACCCAGCACCAGACCTTGGCCGTGGCCGAGGCGCGCCGCGCGCCCTCGATGTCGCCCTGGTTGAGCAGGGTGTTGACCTTGCTGGAGAACACGATGGCGACGATGCCCACCAGGCCCAGCGGGCAGCACAGGCAGGTGGCCAGCACCGTGGACACGATGGCCCAGGCCAGGTGGTTGGGCACCGGCGCGGGGGCCTCGGCGGTGGGCGGCGGGGTGGGAACGTAGCTCATGGCGATCTCCTCGGGGAAAACGGCGGGGCGCGGTCACATGGCCGCGCCGGACAGGCTGCCCAGCAACGCCAGGCCGCCGAAGACGAAGAACCACAGGGCCACCAGGATCGGGCCGATCAGTGCCGACCACAGCGCCCACAGGCCGGCCTTGCGCGCGGCCTCGCGCGCGCCGGCCAGGTCGCCCGCCGCGCGCTTGCCGTCCACCTGGGCGGCGTAGACGATCGAGACGATGCCCAGCGGCAGGCAGCAGAACAGCGTGGTCAGGATGGCCCAGACCAGGTTGTTCGGCACGTACTCGTAGGACCCGCGCGACGCGTTCACGGTGCTGCCTTCCCCTGGGCGACCGGCTGCAAGCCTAACCGACGCGCGCGCGCCGGCAAAGCGGCCTCAGGCGTCGTCGCCGCGCAGCTCGCGTACCCGCGCCTCCAGTGCGGCGGCGGTGGCCGTGCCGTGCACGGGCGCGCCAGCCACTACCTCCACGTGCGCGCGGAAGCGGCGCGGCACCCGCATGCGTCCCAGCCGGGTGTCGCGCCGGCTCCACATGCTGGCCCACATGCCGCGCAGGGCCATCGGCACCACCGGCACCGGGCGGCCGGCCGCGGCGGCGCGCTCGAGGATGCGTTCCATGCCGGACTTGAACGGGGCGATGGCCCCGTCGCGGGTCAGCGCGCCCTCGGGGAAGATGCAGACCAGCTCGCCTTCGGCCAGGGTCGCGTCGATGGTGTCGAACGCGCGCTGCATCAGCGCGGGGTCTTCCCTGGCCCCGGCGATGGGGATGGCCCTGGCGGTGCGGAAGATCCAGCGCATGACCGGGATGTCGAAGATCCGGTAGTACATGACGAAGCGCACGGGCCGCGGGATCGCGGCGGCCAGGATCAGCGCGTCCATGTAGCTGACGTGGTTGCACACGATCAGCGCCGCGCCCTCGTCCGGCACGTGCGCCTCGACGCCGCGGATGCGCAGCCGGTACAGCGCGCGCACCAGCAGCCAGCTCAGGAAGCGCATCAGGAACTCGGGCACCAGCGCGAAGATCCAGACCGCCACCAGCGCGTTGGCGATGCCCAGCGCCAGGAACAGCTCCGGGATGCCCAGCCCGGGCAGCGGCAGGGTGATGCCCCCCAGGGCCAGCGACTCCATCTGCAGCGCGATGCCGGTGGCCGCGGCCAGCACGATGAACAGCGAGTTCTGGATGTTCAGCCCGGCGATCACCCGCGCCATCTCCGCCTTGGGCGTGCGGCTCTGGATCAGCGCGAACAGCGGCACCACGAAGAAGCCGGTGAACAGGCCGATCCCGGTCAGGTCCAGGGCCACGCGCCAGCTGCCCGGCTGCGCCAGGAAGCCGGCCACGCCCAGGCCGCCGGCGGGCACCGCCGCCGGCCGCGCGAAGTACAGGTCCAGCAGGAAGGCGGTCATGCCGATCGCGCCCAGCGGCACCAGGCCGATCTCCACCGTGCGCGCCGACAGCTTCTCGCACAGCAGCGAGCCGGCGCCCACGCCGATGGAGAACAGCGCCAGCGCGAACACGTACAGCGTCGGCGTGCCGCCGAGGTAGGCCTCGGCGTACACCGGCAGGTTGCCGGTCAGCACCGTGCCCACGAACCAGAACCAGGAGATGCCCAGCACCGCGTTGCGCACCGCGGGCTGGCGGCGGGTGAGCTTCCAGATCGCCCAGGATTCGCGCGCGATGTTCCAGCGCACCTTCAGCCCGGGCGCGCCGGCGTCCACCCTCGGGATGGCGCGGCTGGCGAGGTTGCCGGCGATGGCCAGCAGCACCAGCGCCGCGCCCGCCACCCACGGCCCCTGCGCGCCGGCCACCGCGAAGATCAGCCCGCCGAAGATCATGCCCAGCAGGATGGCGATCGAGGTCCCCATCTCCACCAGTCCGTTGCCGCCGGTCAGCTCCTCCGGCCGCAGCACCGACGGCAGGATCGAGTACTTCACCGGCCCGAACAGCGTGGACTGCACGCCGGTGAGGAACAGCGCCGCCAGCAGCACGGCCATGTCCTGCAGCAGGAAGCCGGCCGCGGCCACGGTCATGATGCCGATCTCCATGGCGGTGGTGATGCGGATCAGCCGCTGCTTTTCCAGCTTCTCGGCCACCTGCCCGGCGGTGGCCGAGAACAGGAAGTACGGCAGGATGAAGATGGCCGGCGCCAGCTGCGTGTACAGCGCCTTGTCCTGTTGCGGGATGGCCATGTACCCCAGCAGGCCGATGATGGCCTGGCGGAACACGTTGTCGTTGAAGGCCCCCAGCAGCTGGACGACGAAGTAGGGCAGGAAGCGGCGCTGCCGGAGCAGGGCGAACTGGTTGCCGTGCGACATGCGTGTCTCCGTGGGCTGGCCGGAGACTAGCAGACCGGTGCGTCGGCCGGACGGCGCGCGCGGGGCGGCGCGCGCGGGCGGGTCAGGACGCCTGT
>DASRYN010000103.1:0-7985 GCA_035687185.1 Pseudoxanthomonas sp.
GGCCGTGCCCGCGGATGCCGCGCCGCCGCCGGCCGACGGCGGCCGCTTCGGCGCCCGCGAGCGGGCGGCGGCGTACCAGGCGCTGCACCGCGCGCTGATCGCCGGCCTGCCCACCCAGATCGGCCACCGCACCGACAAGGGCGACTACCAGGCCCCGCGCCAGCGCCGCTTCCAGCTGTTTCCCGCCTCGCCGCTGGCGCGCAAGCCGCCGCCCTGGGTGCTGGTGGCCTCGCTGCTGGACACGCAGAAGGTCTGGGGCCTGACCGCCGCGGCGGTGGAGCCGGACTGGGCCATCGCCGAGCTGCCGCACCTGCTGGCGCGACGGCACTACGACCCGCGCTGGTCGCGCGCGCAGGGCAACGTGCTGGCATCCGAGCAGATCGCGCTGTTCGGCCTGGTGCTGGCGCCCAGGCGGCCGGTGCACTACGGCCGCATCGACCCGGCCGGAGCGCACGACCTCTTCGTCCGCCAGGCGCTGGTCGCCGGCGAGATCGACACCCAGGCCTCGTTCCTGGCCGCCAACCTGAAGACGCTGGAGCAGGCGCGCGAGGAGGAGGCCAAGCTGCGCCGCGCCGGCCTGGTCGCCGACGAGGACTGGCAGGCGCGCTGGTACCTGGACCGCATCCCCGCCGAGATCCACTCGGCCACCGGGCTGGACGCCTGGTACCGCCGCCTGACGCAGGCGCAGAAGCAGGCGCTGCGCTGGTCGGCCGCCGACCTGCTGCCGGGCGAAGGCGGGCAGGAGGAGCTCTATCCGAAGTACTTCGCGCTGGGCGACGCGCGCCTGCCGCTGCACTACCGCTTCGAGCCGGGCGCGGCGGACGACGGCGTGACCCTGGAGGTCCCGCTGCCGCTGCTCAACGCGCTGGACCCGGCGCGGCTGTCGTGGCTGGCGCCGGGCTTCGTGGCCGACAAGGCCGCGGCCCTGATCCGCACCCTGCCCAAGGCCATGCGCCGCAACTACGTGCCGGCCCCGGACTTCGGCCGCGCCTTCTTCGAGGCCTTCCCCCGGCCCACCGCCGACGCCATCACCGGCGAACTGGCGCGCTTCCTCGCCCGCGCCACCGGCGTGCCGGTGGCGGCGCTGGACTTCGACGAGGCCGCGCTGGAGCCGCACCTGCGCATGAACCTGCGCCTGCGCGAGGCGCCGGAACGCGGCGGCGAGGCGCTCGCCGAATCGCGCGACCTGGACGCCCTGCGCGCACGCTTCGGCGAGCGCGCCGGCCGCGCCTTCGCCGCGCGCGCCGGGCGGGCACTGGCCGCCGCCAGCGCCGAGCTGCGCGAGTTCCCCGACGAGCCCATCCCGCTCCAGGTCGCCGGCGAGGCCGGCGTGCCCGGCTGGCCGGCGCTGGTGGACGCGGGCACGCACGCGCAGCTGCGCGTGTTCGCCGACCGCGCCGAGGCCGAGGCCGCGCACCCGCGCGGCGTGGACCGGCTGCTGCGGATCGCGCTGGCCGACCGGGCGCGGCAGGCGCGCAAGCAGTTGCCGGTGTCGCCGAAGCTGGGACTGCTGTACGCCGCGATCGAGCAGTTCGGCGGCGACGCCGAGTCCCGGGCGCGCGAGAAGGAACAGTTGCGCGCCGACCTGGTCGAAGCCGCGCTCAACGCGGTGCTGGCCGGCGGGCTGGAGGACGTGCGCGACCGCGCGGCGTTCGCCCGCCGCGCCGAGGCCGCCGGCCGCCAGCTGTTCGGCGAGGCCATGGCCCGGCTGCAGCTGGCCGAGCAGATCCTGGCCGCGGTCGCCGAGCTGAAGCCGAAGCTGGAGTCGCCGCTGATGGGCTGGGCGCGCGGCAACCTGGACGACATGCGCGCGCAGCTGGACGGCCTGGTGCACCCGGGCTTCCTGCGGCGCACGCCGGCCGAGGCGCTGGCGCAGTACCCGCGCTGGCTCAAGGCGATGGTGCTGCGCGCCGAACGCGCGCTGCGCGACCCGGCCCGCGACCAGGCGCGCATGCTGGAACTCAAGCCGTTCGCCGACGCGCTGGCCGATGCGCGCGCCCGCGGCGTGGCCGACGCCCCCGGCTGGCAGGCGCTGCGCTGGGAGCTGGAGGAGCTGCGCGTGTCGCTGTTCGCGCAGGAACTGGGCGCGCGCGGCGCCGTGTCCCCGAAGAAGCTGGCCCAGCGCCTGGCCGCGCTGTCCCCCTAGCCGCCGCCTCGTGCCGCCGCGCCGCCGGCCGTGCGGGCCCCGGCGCGGACTGGCAGGAGGCGGCCTTGGCGACCGCCCCCGCAGACGGCAGGGCGCAGGGCGTTGCGCGAACGCCGCCGGCCTGGCCGCGCGGCGGGCTCCTGCCGACCAGCCCGCGTTGCGTCGCGGCGGCTACTTCACCCGCCGCACCTTGGCCGCGGTGTTGTAGCCGTCCACGCGCAGGAACCACACGTTCAGCAGGCCCGGCTTGATGGTCACGCCAGGGTTGGTCCTGCGCACGCCTTCCAGCCGCGCCTCCTCCACCTGCTCCCAGACCTGGCCGTTGGCGAGGGTGTACTGCCGGCCCCGGGCGAAACCGCGGAACTCGCCCACCAGCGTGCTGACGATCGGTTCGCTGGAGCCGAAGTCGAAGAAGCCGCGGCTCTTCTCCTTCACCTCGCGGCGGCCTTCCTCGCGCGCTTCCTCGCGGATGCGCTCGATGGCGGCGGCGTCGAGCGTGGCCGCGGTCGCCGCGGCGGCCGGCGCCGGTGCGGCCACGGGCGCCGTGGCCGATGCAGCGGGGGCGAGCACGCCGCGGCGCTGCAGCCAGGCGTCCAGCGCGGCCAGTTCCTCCGGGCTGAGCTTGTCCAGGCCGGCGGCCTCGAACTCGGCCGGGGTCATTTCCTGCTCGATGCGGGTGGCGCCGGACTGCGCCGCGGCGCCGGCGGCGGACGCGGCCAGCACCAGCGCCAGGCCCAGCGCGGTCCATGTCGGTGTGCGGAGTCGCATGCTTGTTCCTCCCGTGCGTTGGCCGCTAGTGTAGTCCCAACCCCACGTGCCGGAACGGCCTTGTCGCGCCCTGCCATCGACGGTTTGCATGCCCTGCTGCAGGGGCCGGCCGCAGCGCCGCTGCCGCCGGCGCTGCGTGGGTCGCTGCTGCGCGCGTGGGACGCCGAGGGCGCCGACCGCACTCAGCGCGAAAGCTGGGCCGTGATGGCCGACACCCTGCAGGCGCTGGCGCGGCTGGGCGCCGACGAGCCGGCCCTGGCCGCGGCGCTGCTGTTCGACCTGCCGGGCCTGCGCGCGGCCGCCGTCGCCGAGGTGGCGGCCGCGTATCCGGCGGTGCCGGGCCTGCTCGACGGGCAGGACGCGGCCGACCAGGTCTGGGCGCTGCACGCCGGGCGCGAGGCCGGGCGCAACGGCGAAGGCCTGCGCCGCCTGCTGCTGGCCATCGTCCAGGACCTGCGCGTGGTGCCGGTGCTGCTGGCGCGGCAGCTGGCGCGCATGCGCGTGGCCGACCGCCAGCCCGAGGCCGCGCGCCGCGCGCTGGCGCAGCTGACCCGCGACATCCACGCGCCGCTGGCCAACCGCCTGGGCATCTGGCAGCTGAAGTGGGAGCTGGAGGACCTGGCCTTCCGCTACCTCGAGCCGGACACCTACCGCCGCATCGCGCGCGAGCTGGACGAGACGCGCACCGGGCGCGAGCGCTACATCGAGGCGGTCAAGGCGCAGCTCGGCAAGGCGCTGGCGGCGCAGGGGCTGGAGGCGGAGATCAGCGGCCGGCCCAAGCACATCTACAGCATCTGGCGGAAGATGCAGAAGAAGTCGCTGCCGATCGACAAGCTCTACGATCTGCGCGCGGTGCGGGTGATGGTCGGCGACGTGGCCGCCTGCTACGCGGCGCTGGGCGTGGTGCATGCGCTGTGGGCGCCGGTGCCGGGCGAGTTCGACGACTACATCGCCCGCCCCAAGCCCAACGGCTACAGCTCGCTGCACACCGCGGTCATCGGCCCGGAGGGGCGGACACTGGAGGTGCAGATCCGCACCCGCGAAATGCACGAGCAGGCCGAGCTGGGCGTGGCCGCGCACTGGCGCTACAAGGAAGGCGGCAAGGGTGCGGGCAAGGCGTTCGAACGCAAGATCGCCTGGATGCGGCAGCTGCTGGAGCAGGCCGGCGAAGGCCGGGACGCCGAAGGCCTGGCCGGCGCGCTGGACGCGGAGCTGGTCGAGGAGCGGGTGTACGCGCTCACGCCGCGGGGCGAGGTGATGGACCTGCCGCAGGGCGCCACGCCGCTGGACTTCGCCTACCACGTGCACACCATGGTCGGGCACCGCTGCCGCGGTGCCAAGGTCAACGGCCGCATCGTGCCGCTGACCCACCGGCTGCGCAGCGGCGACCGCGTCGAGATCCTCACCGCCAAGGAGCCGGACCCCCGCCGCGACTGGCTGCTGCCGGCCAACGGCTACCTGGCCAGCGGCCGCTCGCGCGACAAGGTCCGGGCCTGGTTCCACAAGCTGGACCGCGCGCGCAACGTGCAGGCCGGCCGCGAGCTGCTCGAGCGGGAGCTCAAGCGCCTGGGCCTGCAGCACGCGGACCTGGCGCCGGTGGCGCGGAAGTTCCACGCCGAGAGCGTGGACGACCTCTACATCCAGGTCGCCCTGGGCGACGTGGGGCCGCACCAGGTGGGCCGCGCGCTGCACGAGCTGGAGCGCGCGGCGGCGCAGCCGCAACGGGTGCTGCCGGTGGAGTGGGGCGCGGCCGGCGGCGGCTACGAGGTGGACGTGGCGGTCAGCGGGATCGACCGCAAGTGGCTGCTGAAGGACGTGACCACGCTCATCGCGCAGGAGGACGCGCACGTGGCCGACATCCGCAGCGACCTGCGCGGCGACGGCCGGGTGCAGCTGCGCATGCGCCTGCGGGTGAGCGACTACGGCCAGCTGTCCACCCTGCTGGGCAAGCTCGACGCGCTGCCGGGCGTGGAGCGGGCGCAGCGGCTGGGCTGACGCGAGCATCCGGGGCGCGCCTGGCGCACCGTGCCGGCGACGCGCGGCGTCGGCCGCGCCTCCGGTTTGCCGCGGACGGTGCGCTGGCATAGTCTTTTTGCCATGAACCCAGGCCTCTCCGCCCAGGCAACCGCGACCGCGCCGGCGCCCGACGCCGGCGATCCGGTGCCGGACTACGTCCTCGAGCTGGAGCGCGCCGCCTCCTATCTCCCCGCCGAACAGCTGCCGCTGCTGCGCGAGGCCTGGCGCGTGGGCGCCGCCGCGCACGCCGGGCAGACCCGCAAGTCGGGCGAGCCCTACATCACCCATCCGGTGGCGGTGGCCGGGGTGCTGGCCGAGCTGGGCCTGGACGTGGAGACGCTGATCGCGGCGATCCTGCACGACACCATCGAGGACACGCCGCTGCGGCGCGAGGAGATCGCCGCGCGCTTCGGCGAGGACGTGGCCGAGCTGGTGGACGGGGTCACCAAGCTGGACAAGCTGAAGTTCCGCGACCGCCAGGAGGCGGCGGCCGAGAGCTTCCGCAAGATGCTGCTGGCGATGGCGCGCGACCTGCGCGTGATCATGATCAAGCTGGCCGACCGCCTGCACAACATGCGCACCCTGGGCGCGCAGAGTCCGGAGGCGCGCACGCGCATCGCGCGCGAGACGCTGGAGATCTACGCCCCCATCGCGCAACGCCTGGGCATGAGCCTGGTCAAGTCCGAGCTGCAGAACCTGGGCTTCCGCGCGCTGCACCCCTGGCGCCACGCCATCATCGAGAAGCACATCCGCAGCCAGCCGGTGGTGCGGCGGGAGTCGATGGCGCAGGTCGAGGTGCAGCTGTCGCAGGGCCTGGCGCGCGAAGGACTGGAGCACCGCCTGGTGAGCCGGATCAAGACCCCGTGGAGCATCTACAACAAGATGCTCACCGAGGGAAAGAGCTTCGACCAGGTGATGGACGTGTTCGGCTTCCGCGTGGTGGTGCGCCGCGTGTCCGACTGCTACCACGCGCTGGGCGCGGTGCACGCGCAGTTCAAGCCGCTGGACGGGCGCTTCCGCGACTTCATCGCCATCCCCAAGGCCAACGGCTACCAGTCGCTGCACACGGTGCTGTTCGGCCCGTACGGTTCGCCGATCGAGGTGCAGATCCGCACCGAGGAGATGGACCTGATCGCCGAGCGCGGCATCGCCGCGCACTGGAGCTACAAGTACGGCAGCGACGGCCCCAACAGCGCGCAGAGCCGCGCCCACGCCTGGATCGTGGAGCTGATCGAGTCGCAGCGGGCGGCCGGCTCGTCGCTGGAGTTCCTGGAGAACGTCAAGGTCGACCTGTTCCCGGACGAGGCCTACCTGTTCACCCCCAAGGGGCGCATCCTGGCGCTGCCGCGCAACTCCACCGCGCTGGACTTCGCCTACGCGGTGCACACCGACGTGGGCAACCAGGCCGTGGCCGCACGGGTGGACAAGAAGCTGGTGCCGCTGCGCACCAAGCTCAGCAGCGGGCAGACGGTGGAAGTCATCACCGCCAAGTCGGCCGCGCCCAAGCCGCAGTGGCTGGAGTTCGTGGTCACCAGCAAGGCGCGCACCGCCATCCGCCACCAGCTCAAGCAGCTGGAGCACGAGGACGCGGTGCAGCTGGGCCACCGCATGCTGGACCGCGCGCTGGAGGCGATGGGCAGCTCGCTGGAGAAGCTGCCGGCGCGGCGGCTGGAGTCGTTCCTGGCCGAGCACCGCTTCCCGCGGCTGGAGGCGTTCCTGGCCGACATCGCGCTGGGCAACTGGATGCCCAGCCAGGCCGCGCAGGCGCTGATGGCCTACGCCGAGCTGCGCGGCGGCGGCCATTCCAAGCACTCGCAGGAGAAGATCCTGATCAACGGCACCGAGGGCGGGGTGGTCAGCTTCGCCAACTGCTGCCAGCCCATCCCGGGCGACGAGATCATGGGCTACCACACCGCCGGCAAGGGCGTGGTCGTGCACCGCCTGGACTGCCCGAACCTGGCCGAGTTCCGCAAGTCGCCCGAGCGCTGGGTGCCCATCGACTGGGACCCGGACGTCACCGGCGACTACGACACCTCGCTCATCGTGGACGTGGAGAACCACACCGGCGTGCTGGCGCAGTTGGCCGCCGCGGTGGCGCAGAGCCAGTCCAACATCGAGCGCGTGGACTACCTGGACCGCGACCGCAACGCCGCGCAGCTGCGCTTCGCCATCCAGGTGCGCAACCGCGCGCACCTGGCGGAGGTGATCCGGCGGCTGCGCCGGCTCAACGTGGTGCAGGGCGTGCGCCGGCAGTAGCGCGGCCGCAGCCGCGGCCGGCAACCCGGGCGGCGGGAACGCTAGAATCCCGCTCCAGTCCACGCACCGGGAATCCCCATGCCCCAGATCGTCCACACCGAACACGCGCCCGCGGCCATCGGCCCGTACTCGCAGGCCGTGCGCAGCGGCAACACCGTGTACTTCTCCGGGCAGATCCCGCTGGTGCCGGCCACCGGCGAGGTGGTCGCCGGCGACATCACCGCGCAGGCGCGGCAGGTCTTCGAGAACCTCAAGGCGGTGGCCGAGGCCGCCGGCGGCTCGCTGGACCGCGTCGTGCGCCTGGGCCTGTACCTGACCGACCTGTCGCAGTTCGCGGCGGTCAACGCGGTGATGCAGGAGTACTTCACCGCGCCGTTCCCGGCGCGCTCGACCATCGGCGTGTCGGCGCTGCCGAAGGGCGTGGCCTTCGAGGCCGACGCGGTCATGGTGATCGAATAACCGCGCCGGGCTGGCGGGAACCGGCGTGGCGACCCCACGGCGCAGCGCACCGGTCCTGGCTGGCAGCGGCGCCACGCCGGTGGCCGCGCTGCGCGGCGCGGGCGCGCGGCTGGCCGGCAAGCTGGCGGCGCGCGGGCTGTGCACGGTGCAGGACCTGTGGTTGCACCTGCCGCTGCGCTACGAGGACCGCACCCGCCTGACCCGCATCGCGGACCTGCGGCCCGGCGAGCCGGCGCAGGTGGAGGGGCGGGTGGAGGCGGTGGAGCGCGGTTTCCGCTACCGGCCCATGCTGCGCGTGGCCATCGGCGACGACTCGCACGCCACGCTGGTGCTGCGCTTC
>DASRYN010000104.1:0-11489 GCA_035687185.1 Pseudoxanthomonas sp.
CCCGCCGCTCCTCGCGCCGCATCGGCACGTGCGCCACGCCCACCGCGCGCGCCGGCGTCACCTGCGAGGCCGCCGAGCCGCCGCGGAACACCAGCGCGGTGACGTACACGTCATGCCGTTCCCAGTCCCCGGTCACCGGGATCTCGAAGGTGGCCGAGGCCTTCCCCTCCGCGCCGCGCAGCTGGATGTCGTGCACGTACAGCAGCCGGTCGCTTTCCACCAGCAGCACGCCGCGGCCCGGGTGCGGCGGGGTCACGGTGACCTTGAGCGTGTCGCCTGCGCGGTAGCCGCTGCGGTCCAGCGCCAGCTTGACCTTGTCCGGGCGCGCGTCGGGGCCGCGGTTGTCGTCGTCCCAGCTCCAGCCGGCGTGGAACGGATAGCGCATGACCAGGCCGGTCGCCGGGTCGGTCACTTCCAGCCGGTATTCGCCCCACTCCACCGGCACGGCCACGCGCGCGGCGGTGGCGCCGGCGTCGACCGCCAGCGTGTGCACGGTCTGGAAGCGACGGGTGAAGTCGTAGTCCCAGCCGCCCTCGTCGTCGTGGCGCCAGTGGTAGTCGCGCAGCTCGCGCACCAGCGCGACCTTCAGCCCGCGCGCCGCCTGCGGCCGGCCCTGCGCGTCCACGCGCAGCAGCTCGAAGCGGGCCTGCCCGTTGGCGTCGGCGCCGTCCTCCGGGTCGAACAGCGGCCGCACGCCGACCAGCGCCGGCGCCGGCCACAGCACCCGCTGCAGGCTGCGGGTGACCGGCCGGCCGCCGCTCTCGTGCACGCTGCCGGCGACGGTGACCTGCACCGGCGTGGCCGCCCTGGCGGCCTCCTCGGGCAGCGGCAGCGCGGCCTCCAGCCGGCCGCGGGCGTCGAGCGCGGCGTCCACCGCGTCCCGGGGCGCGGTGGGCAGCTCCACGGTGGGGTCGCCGAAGAACCAGCCCGGCATCCCCTCCAGCGGCTGCCGCGCCACCGCCACGGCCATGCGCGCGGTGAAGCGGTTGCCGGCCGCGGGCGCGCCGTACAGGTAGTCGGCCTGCACGCGCAGCCGCAGCGGCTGGCCCGGTGCCAGCGTGTCCTGGCCGTCGGCCGCGGCCAGCTCCAGCTTCATCCGCTCCGGCAGGAACTCCTCGATGCGCAGCGCCATGCCCTGCACCGCCTCGCGGCCGCCCGGGTCGGTGCGGAACTCCACCTGCCAGCGTCCGGTCGGCGCGTCCACCGGGATCGGGGCCTCGAAGGCGTAGTGGCCCTGCGCGCCCGGCTCCAGCCGCGTCTCGCGGAACACGCGGCCGTCGGGCTGCTTGAGGCGCAGGAACAGCGGCTGGCCGGCACCGTCCTTCGGCGCCGGCAGCATGCGCCCGTCGCCGTCGCGCAGCAGGGCGGAGATGCGCACGGTCTCGCCGGGCCGGTACAGGTCGCGGCCGGACCAGGCGAACACGTCGAAGCCGGCCTGCGGACGCCCGCCCACGGCGAACTCGGACAGGTCCAGCGCGGGCTGGTTGAACGGCAGCAGCGAGACGTCCTTGCCGCGGCGCGCGACCAGCACCTGGCCGGCGTCGAGGCGGTAGTCCAGCAGCGCGTTGCCGTTGCCGTCGGTGGCCGAGCGCAGCACGGCCTGGCCCTTGGCGTCGAGCACGCGCAGCTCCACGCCCTTGAGCGGGGCGCCGTCGTGCAGCGAGGCGGCGTGCACGTACAGCGTGTCGCGGTAGGCACGCGCGTGCAGGCCGATGTCGCTGACGGTGAAGAACGCGGTGTCGTACTGGTCGGTGAACTGGCCGACCCGGCGCAGCACCGCGAAGTACAGGCCGGGCGCCTGCAGCTCGGCGATGTCCTGGACCGGCAGGTAGTTGAGCACGCGCTCGTTGCGCTCGCCGCCGAGCACGAAGCGGTTGAGGTAGACCGGCTCGGCCAGCTCGCGTAGCGGGACGCGGTCGTCGTAGTCGGCGTCCAGTTCCCAGCCGCCGCGGCGGCCGCCGCGCTGGAATGCGGCGAAGAAGCGCGGCAGCGCGTCCTCGCGCACGCGCAGGAACTCCACGTCGACCTCCTCCACGTTGACCGACACCACCGGCAGGCCGCGGCTCTCGCGCGCCGGCAGCACGCTGCCCTGCGAGGCGAAGCCGACCGCCGGGTCCAGCTCGCCGGTGTGGATGGTCTTCTTGAGCGGCTGCTCGAGGCGGCTGCCGTCGGCGGCCAGCAGCCCCGCGGCCACGGTCACGGTGTAGTCGCGGGCGGGCTCGACGAAGGGATAGCGGAGGATGCGGCCGTCCGCGGACAGCGACCAGCCGCTGCCCTCGCCGGCCGGCTCCACGGTCAGCAGGCGGTCGAAGGCCTGGGTGCCCACCAGCGGCCGCGAGAACTCCAGCGCCAGCGCCAGCCGGCCTTCGTGCTGATCCGGCCACGCCCGCACCAGTGCGAAGCCCGCGACCTCGGCGCGGCGCGCCTGCAGCTTCTCGCCGCCGGGCTCGGGCAGCTGGCCGCCGGGATCGCGGCTGCACCCGCCGGCCAGCAGCGCGAGCAATGCCAGGGCGGCCGCCGTGCGCAGCCAGCCCGCCAGTGGTCCTTCCTTCGCCACCCGCATCCCCGCGCTCCCGTGTGCGTTGCCGGGAGTATAGGCGCGGGTGGCGCGCCGGGCGCCAGGGCCGCGGCGGCTAGGCCTGCAGCGGGTGGCCGCCGCGGTGCGGCAGGGCCGCGGCCACGGCCTGGAACAGCCGGTGCATGTCCAGCGGCCGCGGCAGCCGCTGCAGCGGCATCGACGCCGGCACCAGCGCCGGGTCCAGCGGCGCCCCCTCGTCCTCGATCACGATGGCCGGCCCGCGGTAACCGGATTCGTGCATGGTCGAAAGCAGCGCCGCGGCCGGGAACAGGGCGATGCCGCTGTCCACCACCACCAAGTCCGGCGCGCCGGCCTCGGCCCAGCGGCGCAGCGCGGCCGCGCCGTCGGGCGCCAGGTCGGGCTGGTAGCCCTGGCTGGCCAGCGCGTTGCCCACCAGCGACAGGCGCGCGCCCTCGCGGAACACCAGCAGGATGCGCTCGCCCTGGCCGGCGGCGGTGGGCTCGGCGTCCGGCTCGGCCTCGTCGGCGCCGTGCGACACCGGCAGCCACAGGTCGAAGCAGGTGCCCTCGCCCGGCACGCTGGCCACCTCGATGCGGCCGCCGGCGCTCTCCACGATTCGCTTGCACGACACCAGGCCCAGGCCGGTGCCGTCGGGCTTGGTGGTGAAGAACGGGGTGAACAGCTGGGACAGCGTCCCGGGTTCCATGCCGGTGCCGGTGTCGCGCACCGAAAGCCGGATCTCCTGGCCGCGCCCTTCGGCGGCCAGTTCCAGCCGCCCGCCCTGCGGCATGGCGTGGATCGCGTTGAGGCAGAGGTTGAGCAGGCACTGCTGCAGCTCGGTGTAGTTGGCGCGCAGCGCCAACTCCGGCTCGGCCAGCCGCACCTCCAGGCGCACGGTGCGCGGCAGGCTGCCCTTGATCAGCAGCTCGACCGCGTGGAACAGGTCGGCCACGCGGAAGTGTTCGTTGCCGCGCCGCGAGCCGCGCACGAAGGACAGCATCGACTCGGCCATCTCGTGCCCGCGGCGGCCGCATTCGGCCACCACCGCGGCCAGCTGGCGCAGCCGCGGGTCTTCGCTGCGCTGGGCGATCAGCTCGGGGACGATGAGCAGCGGTTGCAGGATGTTGCGCAGGTCGTGGCTGAGGCCGGCGGCGAGCAGCGCCAGGCTTTCCAGGCGCTGGGTGCGCATCAGCTCGCGTTCGGCGCGCTGGCGCTCGTCCTCGGTGCGCGCCTCGCGCAGCGCGCGCTCCACCGCCGCCGGCAGCCGCGCGCTGCTGTGCTTGAGGATGTAGTCGTTGGCGCCCTCGCGCAGCGCGGCCACGGCCACGTCCTCGCCGATGGTGCCGGAGACGTAGATGAACGGCAGCCGCGGACAGTGGCTGCGCACGATGCGCAGGGCGTCGTGGCCGGAAAAGCCGGGCATGCTCAGGTCCGAGAGCACGATGTCCGGGCCGAACTCCGCCAGTGCGCGCCGCAGCCCGGGCTCGTCCTCGACCCGCATGAAGTCGGCGGCCAGGCCGGCCTCCTCCAGCTGCGACTGGAGCAGCTCGGCGTCCTCGGGCGAGTCCTCGACGAAGAGGACCCGCACCCGTCCCTCGCGGCTGATGGCGCGCAGCGGCATCGCTCAGTCTTCCCAGCCGGGAGCCTCGTTGATGACGGCCCAGAACTTGCCCAGGGTCTTGACCGCGGCGAAGAACTGCTCGATGTCCACCGGCTTGACCACGTAGGCGTTCACGCCCAGGTCCCAGCTGCGGGCCAGGTCGCTCTCCTCGCGCGAGGAGGACAGGATCACCACCGGCAGCCGCCGCAGCTTGTCGTCGCCCCGGATGCGCTGCAGCACCTCCAGCCCGTCCATCCGCGGCATCTTGATGTCCAGCAGCAGCACCGCCGGCTCCTCGTCGGGGCGGTCGGCGAAGCGGCCCTTGCGGTACAGGTAGTCCATCGCCTCCACGCCGTCCTCGACATGGACGATCGGATTGGCCAGGTTGGCCTCGCGCAGGGCGTCGATCGCCATCTCGGCGTCGGCGGGGCTGTCTTCGGCCAGCAGAATGGTGCGGATCGCGCTCATGGGCTGTGATTCTCGCGGGAGGATACCGGATCCTGCCCGGGGGGCAGGAGGAAATGGAAGGTCGCGCCGCGGTCGGGCTCGGCCTCGGCCCAGATGCGGCCGCCGTGGCGGGCCAGCACGCGGCGCACGCTGGCCAGGCCGATGCCGGTGCCCGGGTACTCGCTGGGCTTGTGCAGGCGCTGGAACACGCCGAACAGCTTGCCGGCGTAGTCCATGTCGAAGCCCACGCCGTTGTCGCGGACCACGAAGTGGTGGCTGCCGTCGGGCATGTGCTCGTGGCGGACCTCGATCACCGCGGGGTCGCGCCTGGCGGAGTACTTCACCGCGTTGCCCAGCAGGTTCAGCCACAGCTGGCGCATCATGTTCTCGTCGGCCACCACCACCGGCAGCGGCGCGATGCGCCACTCGATCCGCCGGGCGGGCTGTCCCGACGCGTCGGCGTCGGCCTGCAGGTTGGCGTCCAGCACCGCGCGGGTTTCCTCGGCCAGGGATTGCATGTCCACCGCCTGCAGCTTCATCGCATGGCGGCCCAGGCGCGAGTACACCAGCAGGTCGTCGATCAGCGAGGACATCCGCCGCGCGGAGCCGCCGATCACCTCCAGGTAATGCCGGGCCTTCTCGTCGACGCCCTCGCCCAGGTGGCGCGACAGCTTGTCGGCGAATCCTGCCACATGCCGCAGCGGGGCCCGCAGGTCGTGCGAGACCGAGTAGCTGAACGCTTCAAGCTCGCGGTTGACCTCCGAGACCTGCTCCACCTTGCCCTCCAGCTGGCGGTTGAGGTCGGCGATGCGTTGCTGGGCGGCCTTCTGCGCGCTGATGTCGCTCACCGTCATCAGCACCACCTCGTCGTCGCGGTCGGGCAGCTGCATGCGCCGCGCGTTGACCAGCATGGTCCGCACCTGCCCGTCGACCGTGCGCTGGATGTGCTCGTAGTCCCACAGTTCCCGCCCGCGGGTCAGCACGTCGGACAGGCGCTGGCGGATCACCGGGTCGCGCCAGGCCTCGCCCACGTCGTCCAGGGCGACGCTGCGGTCCCAGGCGCGGGTCTCGTCGCCGCCGTAGAGCTCGGCGAACGCGGCGTTGTGCATCAGCACGTGCAGTTGTGCGTCCAGCAGGACGATGGGCTCGCGCACCGTCTGCAGCACCGCCAGGGCGCGTTCGCTGACCCGGCGCAGCTGGCGCTCGGAGCGTTCGCGGTGGCGCTCCTGGCGATAGAGCAGGTAGAAGACCAGGCCCATCAGCAGCAGCTGCACGAACACCGCGCCCAGGCTCAGCCAGCGCACGCGCCAGCGCTGCTGCTCGGCGTACTGCGCGCGGCCGGACAGCATCTGCATCTCGTTGCCGAGGAACTCGTCCAGCAGCTGGCGGATCTGGTAGCGGCCGTACAGCTCGTCCACCAGTTCGGCGCGCTGGTCTTCGCGCACGCCCATCGCCAGCGCGCGGGCGCCATCGACGCGGCGCTGGATGATGCTCTCCAGGCGCCCCGCCAGCCGCATCTGCTCGGGGTTGTCGCGGGTGAGCGTGGCCAGCTGCTCCAGCGCCGGCTCCACCCGGGCGATGGTGTCCTCCAGGCGCCGGCGCAGCTCCAGGTTGCCCGGGCTCACGCTCACGGCCATGCCCAGGGAGTCCACGTGGCGGATCAGCGCCTCCACGTGGCGGGCCGCGGCCTGGACCTCGTAGGTGTGCTGCACCCACTCCTCGGCGCGCTGGCTCTCGCCGGTCCACTGCCGGATCAGCAGGTACGGGACCAGCAGGATCAGGACGACCGCCGCGACCAGCAGCGGCAACCGCCACCGGGCGACGAAACCTTCGAACGCGCTTTCCCGCAAGGAACCGGCCTCCTCCACGCCTCTGTACACCGGGCTGGCGCGTACGCCGCCGACGATGCCGGCTCCCGCCCCATGCCGTTAAGCATTGCGACGCCGATGAGATGAAAACGTGAAGGCCGGCGCAAGGCCGGCCTTCGGAAGCTGGTGGGCGGTGCAGGGATCGAACCTGCGACCCTTGCCGTGTGAAGGCAATGCTCTACCGCTGAGCTAACCGCCCTGATCCTGCGCCAGTCGGTGCAGGGGTGCGCATGTTAAATGCGCGTGGCGGCCCGGTCAATCGCCCCGGGCGAAATTCCCGGCTCAGCGCGCCTTGGTCCGGCGCAGCGCGCCCAGCCGGGGCGGCGGCGCGAAAGCGTCCGGGCGCGCGTCGGCCCAGAAGTCGCGGAACACCGCGTGGTCGGGAATGCCGCCCAGCAGCTGGCCGGGCTCCAGGAACCGGTAGAGCGCGGCCAGCGAGCGGATCTCCACCGGCGAGACCCGGCGCAGGATGTGCTCGGGCCCCAGTTCCGCGGGGTGCGACAGGCCGGCGGCGCACAGCAGGTCGCGCAGGGCCCGCAGCGTGCTGTCGTGGTAGCGGTGCACGCGGGCGGCCTTGTCGGCCGGGTCCAGGTGCCGCCAGCGCCGGGGATCCTGGGTGGCCACCCCGGTCGGGCAGCGGTCGGTGTGGCAGCTCAGCGACTGGATGCAGCCCAGCGCGAACATGAAGCCGCGCGCGGCATTGCACCAGTCCGCGCCCAGGGCCAGGGTACGGGCGATGTCGAAGGCGCTGGTGATCCGCCCCGCCGCGGCGATGCGCACGCGGTCGCGCAGGTCCAGCCCGACCAGGGTGTTGTGCACCAGCAGCAGCGCCTCGTGCATCGGCACGCCGATGTGGTCGATGAACTCCGCCGGCGCGGCGCCCGTGCCGCCCTCGGCGCCGTCGACGACGATGAAGTCCGGCAGAAGCGCCGGCTCGGCCGCGGCGTGTGCCTGCATGGCCTTGGCGATGCCGAACCACTCCCAGGGATGCCCGATGGCCAGCTTGAAGCCCACCGGCTTGCCGCCGGACAGCTCGCGCAGGCGGGCCACGAACCGCAGCAGGCCGACCGGGGTGTCGAAGGCCGAGTGCCGCGCCGGCGACACGCAGTCCACGCCCATGGGCACGCCACGAGTGGCGGCGATCTCGGCGCTGACCTTGGCCGCAGGCAGCACGCCGCCGTGCCCGGGCTTGGCGCCCTGCGAGAGCTTGATCTCGATCATCCGCACCTGCGGCCGCGCCGCCTGTTCGGCGAAGCGCACCGGATCGAAGCGCCCCTCCGCGTCGCGGCAACCGAAGTAGCCCGAGCCCAGTTCCCAGACCAGGTCGCCGCCGCGCTCGAGGTGGTAGGGCGAAATCGAGCCCTCGCCGGTGTCGTGGTAGAAGCCGCCACGGCGGGCGCCCTCGTTGAGCGCGCGGATGGCATTGGCCGAAAGCGAGCCGAAGCTCATGGCCGAGATGTTGAACACGCTGGCCGCGTACGGCTGTGCCGTCGCGGCGCCCACCGTCACGCGGAAGTCGTGGTCGTCGATCGCGCTGGGCGCCAGCGAGTGGTTGATCCACTCGTAGTCCACCGCATAGGCATCCTGCAGCGTGCCGAACGGAACCACGTCCATCACCCCCTTGGCGCGGCGGTACACCAGCGCGCGCTGCTGCCGCGAGAACGGCGCCTCGGCGGTGTCGCTCTCGATGAAGTACTGGCGGATCTCGGGACCGACCGACTCCAGCCCGTAGCGGAAATGGGCCAGGATCGGGTAGTTGCGGCGCAGCGTGCTGCGCGTCTGCAGCAGGTCCCAGCTGCCCAGCAGCACCAGCGCCGCGCCGATGCCGGCGCCCCACCACCACAGCGGCCACCGCAGCGCCAGCGGCAACGCGGCCAGCAGCAGCAGCCAGCTGCACGCGTAGGCCAGGTATCGGCTCATCCTTCGTCCTCCCGGTGCGGATGCGGCCAGTCTAGCCCGCCGCAGCGGACGGTCCCGCCCGGGGCCGCGCGCCATCTCGGCCGCGCGCGCCGGCGCGGCGCACGCGGGCGGTGGCACAATGCCCGGGCGCCGCCGCGCCGCCCGGGTGGTGAAACTGGCAGACACAGGGGACTTAAAATCCCCCGGCCTCGCGGCCGTGCGGGTTCGAACCCCGCCCCGGGCACCAGGCCGGCGCGGCGCGCCGCCCGCCCGGGCCGGTTGCTAGAATGCCGGCTGCCCGCGCAGCCAACGGGCATCCGAGTGGAGCACCATGCGCGCCAGAATCGAGGATGTCGCCGCCGCCGCGGGCGTGTCGATGAAGACCGTCTCGCGGGTGTTCAACCGCGAACCCAACGTGCGCGAGGAGACCCGCCTCAAGGTCGAGGAAGCCGCGCGCCAGCTGCGGTACCGGCCCAATTCCTCGGCGCGCAGCCTCGCCGGGCGCCGTTCGTACCTGATCTCGCTGCTGTACGACAACCCGTCCTCCAACTACGTGATGGAGATCATCGAGGGCGTGCTGGCGGCCTGCGAGCAGGCGCACTACGGCCTGACCCTGCGCCCGGTGGACTTCAGCCGGCGCGGCCACGTGGAATCGGTCGAGGCGCTGGTGACCCAGTACCGGCCCGACGGCCTGGTGCTGACCCCGCCGCTGACCGACGACGGCCCGCTGCTGCGCCGCCTGCGCGAACTGGGCGTGCGCTACGCCACCATCTCGGCCAAGCGCGACAACGGCGGCATCGGCGTCACCCTGGACGAGCGCGCCGCGGTGGCCGACATGATGGCCCACGTGGTCTCGCTGGGGCACCGCCGCATCGGCCACATCACCGGCCACCGCAGCCACGGCGGCCGCGCCTGGCGCCTGGCCGGCTACCTGGACGGCCTGCGCCGCGCCGGCATCGAACCGGACCCGGAACTGGTGATCGAGGGCGAATTCTCGTTCGAGTCCGGCATCGCCGGCGCGCGCCGCCTGCTGGACATGGACGACCCGCCCACCGCCATCTTCGGCGCCAACGACGACACCGCCTGCGGCGTGCTGTACGAGGCCGCCGCGCGCGGACTGCAGGTACCCGAGCAGCTGTCGGTGTTCGGCTTCGACGACACGCCGATGTCGCGCCAGGTATGGCCGAGCCTGAGCACCGTGCGCCAGCCCAGCCGCGAGATGGGCCGCATCGCCGCGCAGCAGCTGCTGACCGCCATCGGCGGCCACGGCACCGCACAGATGGTGCGCGCGCCCTACCAGCTGCAGATCCGCCACTCCACCGGGCCGGCGCCCGGGCGCCGCCGCTGAGCTGCAAAAACGGAAGGGCCCGCCGGAGCGGGCCCTTCCGCGATGCGATGGAGGCCTGGGTCGGAATTGAACCGGCGTACGCGGATTTGCAGTCCGCTGCATGACCACTCTGCCACCAGGCCGGTGGACCGGTGCCGCCGCAGTGTACCGCCGCGCGGGGCCCGACAAAACAAAACCCCGTTGCCGGGGTTCTGTCTCTGGCCCCTGCCCGCGCCGTGCGCGTCAGGGACCGTTCGAATTGGAGCGGGAAACGAGGCTCGAACTCGCGACCTCAACCTTGGCAAGGTTGCGCTCTACCAACTGAGCTATTCCCGCTTGGGAGACGCGCATTTTAAGGGTCTTCGCGCGCCTGTCAACACTTCTCCGTCACTTCTTTTCGGCGGCGCGTTCGCCGGCCGCGCGCGCCGCGGCGGCGGCCTCGTCGGCGCGCAGCGCGGGCCAGGCCGCGTGCAGGTACTGGGCGCCGGACCACAGGGTCAGCAGCGCGGCGATGGCCAGCAGCCAGTCGCCCAGGTGGAACACCGGTTCGCCCAGCCAGATCCGGGCCGGGGTCTGGTTCGGCGTCACCGAGTACAGCAGGCACGACAGGGCCACCATCTGCGCGGTCGTCTTGATCTTGCCGATCAGCGCCACCTTGACCGTGGCCCGCTGGCCCAGCTCGGCCATCCACTCGCGCAGCGCCGAGACGGCGATCTCGCGGCCGACGATCACCGCCGCCCAGAACGCCATCCACGGCGTCGGGTGGCCCTGCACGATCAGGAACAGCGCCACGGCCACCATCAGCTTGTCCGCCACCGGGTCCAGGAACGCGCCGAAGGCCGAATACTGGTGGTAGCGCCGCGCCACCCAGCCGTCCAGCCAGTCGGTGACGGCGGCCAGCACGAACACGCCGGCGGCGGCGAAGTTGGTCCAGGTGTACGGCAGGTAGAACACCAGCACCAGCACCGGGATCATCACGATCCGCAGCAGGGTCAGCCAGGTGGGGATGGTCAACTTCATCGGTCTTGCGGGTCCGTCGGCCCGGGTGGCGCGAGCCCGTGCAGGTTAGCGTAGATGCGCTCGGCCAAGGCGGCGTTGATGCCCTCCACCCGCGCGATTTCCTCCGCGCCGGCGGCCTTGAGCCCGGCCAGCCCGCCGAAATGCCGCAGCAGCGCCGCCCGCCGGCGCGGGCCGATGCCGGGGATGTCCTCCAGCCGGCTGCTGGTCCGGGCCTTCTGCCGCTTGCCGCGGTGGCCGGTGATGGCGAAGCGGTGCGCCTCGTCGCGCACCTGCTGGATGAACTGCAGGGCCGGCGAGGCCGCGCCCGGGCGCAGCTCGCGGCCGTCGGCCAGCACCAGGGTCTCGTCGCCCGCACGGCGCTGCTCGCCCTTGGACACGCCCACCAGCAGCACGTCCTCCACGCCCAGGTCGGCCAGGGCTGCGCGCGCCTGCGCCAGCTGCCCCGCGCCGCCGTCGATCAGCAGCACGTCGGGCAGCACCGCGTTGGCGCCCTCGGCCCCGGCCTCCAGCGCGCGGCGGAAGCGACGGTCGATGGCCTGGCGCATGGCCGCGTAGTCGTCGCCGGGCTCGATGCCGGCGATGTTGTAGCGGCGGTACTGGTTGCGCACCGGCCCGGCCGGGTCGAACACCACGCACGAGGCCACGGTGGCCTCGCCCAGGGTGTGGCTGATGTCGAAGCACTCGATCCGCGCCGGCACCTCCGGCAGGCCCAGCAGGTCGCGCAGGGCCTCCGACCGGGCGTGCTGGGCGTTGCGGCTGGCCAGCTCGGTGGCCAGCGCGACCTGGGCG
>DASRYN010000105.1:0-12787 GCA_035687185.1 Pseudoxanthomonas sp.
CCTGGCTGCTGGCGCGGCGCCGCTTCCCGGGCAAGGCGCTGCTGGACGCGGTGGTGCACCTGCCGCTGGTGCTGCCGCCGGTGGTGATGGGCTACGCGCTGCTGGTGCTGTTCGGCGGCGAGGGGCCGGTCGGCCGCTGGCTGGAGGCGACCTTCGGCATCACCCTGGCGTTCCGCTGGACCGGCGCGGCGCTGGCCTGCGCGGTGATGGGCTTCCCGCTGATGGTGCGCGCGATCCGGCTGTCGCTGGAGAACGTGGACCGGCGCCTGGAGCAGGCCGCGGCCACGCTGGGCGCGGCGCCCTGGCGGGTGTTCCTGACCGTGACCCTGCCGCTGGCCTGGCCCGGCCTGGTCGCCGGCGCGGCGCTGGCCTTCGCCAAGGCGCTGGGCGAGTTCGGCGCCACCATCACCTTCGTTGCCGCCATCCCCGGCGAGACCGAGACGCTGTCCTCGGCCATCTACGGCCTGCTGCAGGTGCCCGGCGGCGAGCGCGGCATCTGGCGGCTGGCCACGGTGGCGCTGGCCATCTCGCTGGCGGCGCTGCTGGCCTCCGAGTGGCTGGTGCGGCGCCAGCGCGGGCCCGAGGAGGAGTGAGGTGCTGCGCCTGGACCTGCACCTGCGCCGCGGCGGCTTCCGCCGGCACGTGCGCATCGAGGAGGAGGCGCGCGTGGTCGCGCTGGCCGGGCCCTCCGGCGCGGGCAAGACCACCGTGCTCAACGCCATCGCCGGGCTGGTGCGGCCCGAGTCCGGGCGGATAGAGATCGACGGCCGCACGCTGTACGACAGCGCCCGCGGGATCGACGTGCCCACCCACCGTCGCCGCATCGGCTACGTGTTCCAGGACGCGCGCCTGTTCCCGCACCTGGACGTGCGCCGCAACCTGCTCTACGGGCGGCACGGCGGGCCGGCGGCGCCCTTCGGCTTCGACGCGGTGGTGGAGCTGCTGGGCATCGCCGCACTGCTGGACCGGCGCACGCGGCACCTGTCCGGCGGCGAGGCGCAGCGGGTGGCCATAGGCCGCGCCCTGCTCTCGCAGCCGGCGATCCTGCTGTTCGACGAGCCGCTCTCGTCGCTGGACCCGGCACGCCGCGAGGAGCTGATCCCCTACCTGCAGCGCGTGCGCGACGAGGTGCGGCTGCCCATGCTCTACGTCAGCCACCACCCGGACGAGGTGCGGCGCCTGGCCGACGCGGTCCACGTGCTGGATTGACGCCGCCTTGCCCAGGCGCGACGCAGGCTGGGGCGTCCCCGGCCGGAGCCGCGCATGGCCCTCCCGCGCAAGTCCGACTTCCCCGTGCGGCGCATCCGCCGCTTCCTCGAACCCGGCCCGGTGGTGCTGCTGAGCACGGCGTGGAAGGGCGAGCGCGCGGTCATGACCTGCGGCTGGCACATGATGCTGGGCTACGACCTGGTGGGCACCTACATCTGGGAGGCCAACCGCAGCCACGCGCTGGCCCGGGGCAGCCGCCAGTGCGTGATCAACCTGCCCACCGAGCCGATGCTCGACACGGTGGTGGGCATCGGCAACTGCAGCAGCGCGCAGGTGGACAAGTTCGAGCGCTTCGGCCTGGCGGCGGTGCCGGCGCGCGAGGTCGACGCGCCGATGATCGGCCAGTGCCATGCCTGCTTCGAGTGCCGGCTGCACGAGACCCGGATCACCGCCGACTACCCGCTGTTCGTCTGGCGCGTGGTGCGCGCGCACGTCGCCGCCTCGCCGGCGAACCCGCGCACGGTGCACTACCGGGGCGAGGGGCGCTTCATGGTCGCCGGTCGCGAGGTGTCGCGGCGGCGGCTGTTCCGCCCGGACATGCTGGCGCAGTGAGCGCTCATCGCCCGCGGTTGCGCGCCGCCACGACCTGGGCGCGGCCTTCGCGCACCTCGAAGGTGAACGCCCAGCCCAGCGTCACCGCCACCGGTTTCGCCTCGGCGACCGCCCCGGCACAGCCGACGCCATTCCAGTCGCGGTCGCGCGTGGTCGCATCCGGATAGATGCACAGCACGGCCGGATCGAACCGCCACGACGACACCGCCTCGACCACCGCCGCGCCCAGCTGCGGCTGCGCTTCCGGCGGGGCGCAGCCCGGATCCTGCAGCAGCTTCGCCTGGCGCACGTGGCCTTCCGGATCGACCACGAAGCCGGCGCACAGCGTGGTCGGCGGCAGCTCGCGCCGGGTCAGCTCCGGCGGGAATGCAGGCGCGGGATTCTCGCGCGGCGTGGGGAAGACGAAGGCCTGGTTGGACGCCATCTCGTAGCGGGTCGCCCCCTCCGGCACGATCATCCGCTGGTCGAGGCCGGCGAGGCGGCTGGTGCACGCGCCCAGCGCGAGCAGCACCACCCCTCCCGCGAACGCCGCCATGCCATGGCCGGACGGCGTCCGCTCGCCACCATCAGCCGCCATTCGCATCCTGCTCCCCCCGCGTATCCGGCTCGAAGCTCACCGGCACTCGCACCTGGCCCGCGACCGGCCTGCCGTCCTTCATCTCCGGCCGGAACTTCCACTTGCGCGCGGCTTCAATGGCGACCGCCTCGAACACGCCCGCCGGCGTGGCCTCCTCGACCTGCACGTCGGCGACGCTGCCGTCGGCGGCGACGCTCACCAGCAGCATGACCTTGCCGCCGATGCGCTCGCGCGCCGCCTCGGCCGGATACGCCGGCGGCGGCCAGAGCGGCGATTCCGCCGTCGCGACCACCGTGGAGGCGGTGGCGAGCAGCTCGCGCAGGCGCGCTTCGGTCGCCTCGCGCGAACCCTCCAGCGGCAGCACCAGCAGCTGCGAGCGATACAGTAGCCCGCCGTCGGCCGCACCCTGCTCGAATACCGCCGGCTCGCCGTGGCGGACGAGCATCGCCGGCTCGGCCACGACCTCGCCGGGTTCGCCGCGCTCGATCCGCATCCTCACCACCGCGGTGCCGTCCTGCGTGCCCGGGGCCACGGTAAGCGTGCTCTTCCAGCGCTGCGCGCCGTCGCCGACGGTCGACACCGCCGGCTCGCCCGGCCTCACCCACTGGCTGAGCACGCCGTCGCCGGCGATACCTTCGTAGCGGACCTGGCGGGCCACCAGGTAGAGCGTTTCGGACGGCGTGGACGCAGCCACGGCGGGCGCAGCGGCCGGTTGCGCGGCCCAGGCGGCGTAGCCCGTACCGGCGCTGAGCGCCGCGGCGAACAGCGTGGCGAAGGTCCAGTGCACTGCAGTGGGGGTCGGCCGCTTGAGCATGTCGATGCGCTCCCGGATCGGATGGCGTGCCTGCCAATGGCAACCCAGCGGCAGGGGCGAAGGATCGAACTGGGTCTTGAGCATGGCCTCGCCGTACTGCCGGCGCGCGCGCGGATGGCGTGCGATCACCCGCGCATCGCAGGCCAGTTCCTGGTCCAGGCGGAAGCGCGCCTGGGCGAAGGCCAGCAGCGGGTTGAACCAGAACAGGCAGCGCAGCAGGGCGGCCAGCGCGTTGGCGAGCAGGTCACCGCGGCGCACGTGCGCGCGTTCGTGCTCCAGCACCAGTTGCTGTTCCTGCGCGGTGTAGCGCCGCTCGAAGTCCTCGGGCAGCAGGATCCGCGGACGCAGCACGCCGGCCACCGCGGGCAGGCCAGCGGTGGCCATTGCCGACTGGTAGAGGCCGTCGGTGCGCCGCCGCAACGGCCCGAGCGCGCGGCGAAAGCGGCGCTGCTGCCGGCCCAGCCATGCGGCCGACACCAGCGCGCCGGCCAGCCACAGCGGCGCCAGCGCTTCGCGCCAGCTCCAGCCGGCCTGCGGTTCCACCGGCACTGCCGCGGCCGCGGGCACCACCTGCCAGGCGACCGGCAGCGCCAGCGGCGCCGCCGGGTCCCGCGGCAGCAGCACCGCGGCCAGCGCCACCGGTACGCACAGCCACAGCGCGTACGCGGCGCCGGCGCCCAGCGCGGCGCGCACCGGCCGGCGCAGGGCCAGCACCAGCAGGATGGCCAGGCTCGCCGCGAGCGTGGCCTCGGCCAGCACGGGGAACGGATCAACGCCCATGGCCGCTGCCCTCCTCGCCGCCGTCCAGTTCCGAGACCAGGCGCTTGAGCTCGGCGATGTCGGCCGCCGACAGCTTGCCGCGCTGGCTGAAATGGGCCACCAGCGGGGCCACGCGCCCGCCGAACAGCCGCGCCAGCAGCCCCTCGCTCTGTTCCTGCACCCAGGCCTCGCGCCGCAGCACGGGCGAGTAGAGGTATCGGCGCCCGTCCTTGCGTGCGCTGACGGCGCCCTTGTTGAGCAGGCGGTTGAGCAGGGTCTTGACCGTGGCCTCGGCCCAGCCGGTATCGGCCAGGGCGGCGACCACTTCCTCGGCGGTGCGCGGGCTGGACCGCCACAGCACCTCCATCACCACGGCTTCGGCATCGCTGATCGGGGACATCGCGCATCTCCGTTTACGGTTGTAATCCAGATGCGATTACGCGCGTAAACGGAACTCCTGTCAAGCCCCCCACCCGCCCGCCGCCAGGCTTGGCCTATGCTCGGGCCATGGCGATCCACTTCACCGACCTGGACGCGGCGCTGGATCACGTGCTGGCGCGGCTGCCGCAGGAACTGCGGGTGGGCGCGCCGCTGGGCCTCGGGAAGCCGCACCGGCTGCTCAACGCGCTGTACGCGAGGGTGGAACGCGACCCGGCGCGGCCGCTGCGCCTGTACACCGCGCTGTCCCTGGACCCGCCGTCCGCGGGGGGCGGCCTGCAGGGCCGGTTCCTGCGGCCCTTCGTGGAGCGGCACTTTGGCGCGGATTTCCCGCGCCTGGCCTACGTCGAGGCGATGAAGCGCGACGCGCTGCCGGCGCACGTCGTCGTCGAGGAGTTCTACGTCCAGTCCGGCGCCCTGCTCGGCTCGAGCCAGGCCCAGCGCCACTACGCCAGCCTCAACTACACCCACGCCGCCGCGGCCGTGGCCGCCCGCGGCGTCAACCTCATCGTGCAGAAGGTGGCGCGCGAGCCTGGGGGCAGCGCGCTGTCGTTCTCGTGCAACAACGACCTCACGCAGGACACGGTGGAAGCGACGGTGGCGCGCGGCCTGCCGCGGCCGCTGCTGGTGGCCGAGGTCGACCCGCAGCTGCCGTGGCTGGGCGGGAGCGCGCGGGTGCCCACGGGCTTCTTCGACGTCGAGATCGACCCACCGGGCCCGCACCCGCGGCTGTTCGGCCTGCCGCGGCAGCCGGTGGGGGACGCCGACCACGCCATCGGCCTGTACGCGAGCGCGCTGGTGCGCGACGGCGGCACCCTGCAGATCGGCATCGGCGCGCTGGCCGACGCGCTGTGCCACGCACTGGTGCTGCGCCACACCGACAACGCACGCTACCGCGCCGTGCTGGCGGCGCTGGACCCGGAGCTGGAGCGGCATCCGGCGGTCCTGGCCAGCGGCGGCCTGGCCCCGTTCGCCACCGGGCTGTACGGCTGCAGCGAGATGCTCAACGAGGGTTTCAAGCGCCTGGTGGAGACCGGCGTGATCCGGCGCAGGGTGGTGGACGATGCGGCACTGATGCAGCGCCTCGCGGACGCAACCGCCGATGCCGCGGACCACGCCCGGCTCGAGCGCGAGGGCGAATACCTGCATGGCGCCTTCTTCCTCGGCTCGCACGCGTTCTACGACTGGCTGCGCGGGCTGCCGGACGACCAGCGCCGCGCCATCGGCATGCGCCGCATCCGCGAGGTCAACCAGCTCTACGGCGGCGACGAGGCGCTCGAACGCCTGCAGCGCCGCCACGCGCGCTTCTTCAACAGCTGCATGATGGCCACTGCGCTGGGCGCGGCGGTGTCCGACGCGCTGGAGGACGGGCGCGTGGTTTCCGGCGTGGGCGGCCAGTACAACTTCGTGGCCATGGCCCATGCACTGCCGGACGCGCGCTCGGTGCTGATGCTCCGCGCGGTGCGCGAGGCCGGCGGCCGCGCCGAGTCCAACCTGCGCTGGAACTACGGCCACGCGACCATTCCGCGGCACCTGCGCGACGTGTACGTCGACGAGTACGGCATCGCCGACCTGCGCCATGCCAGCGACGAGGACTGCGTGCTGGCGATGGCCGGCATTGCCGACGCGCGCTTCCGCGACGGCCTGCTGCAGGCCGCCCGCGAAGCCGGCAAGCTGCGCGCCGGCTTCGTCCCGCCGCCCCGCTGGGACCGCAACACCCCGCAGCGCCTGGCCGGGGCGCTGGCGCCGTTCCGCGCCGACGGCACCCTGCCCGACTACCCGCTGGGCAGCGACTTCACCCCGGTGGAGCAGCGCCTGGTGCGCGCCCTGGCCTGGCTGCAGGCGCGCACCGCCACGCGCCGCGGCAAGGTCCGGACGGTGCTGGAAGCGCTTCGGCCCAACGCGCACCACGACGCGGAGGCCCTGCAGCGGATGGCGCTGGCGGCCCCGCACGGCCCCGGCGAACGCGTCCAGGCGCGGCTGCTGCGGCTGGCGCTGGCCCGCGCCCCCGGCACGCGGGCTTGAATCCGCCGCCTGCGCCGCCATCCTTGACCCGTCCCCCTGCCACGCCCCGCGATGAGCACCCGAGCCGACCAGATCCGCGCCGCCCTGTCCGCCCTGCAGCCGGTCCATCTCGAGGTGATCGACGAGAGCCACATGCACAGCCGCGGGCGGGAGACGCACTACAAGGCGGTGATCGTCAGCCCGGCCTTTGAAGGCAGGCGCCCGCTGCAACGCCACCAGGCCGCCTACGCCGCCATGGGCGGCCTGATGCAGCAGATCCACGCCCTGGCCCTGCACACCTACACCCCCTCCGAGTGGGAGGCCGGCGCCGGCGTACCCGACTCGCCGCGCTGCCGCGGCGGCGGGCACGACCACTAGCGCCCATGCCCGCCGTCCCGGGCTCCGTCGCGATGCCTGCGCTGCCGCTGGCGAACGAACGCGGCGAGCGCCTGCTCGCCATCGATCCGCCTGCCCGCCATCCGCCGGCTGCACCGCGGTTCGCGCTGGTCGTCGGCGAGGAAGAGGGCCGCGTGCTGCTGGTCTTCAATGTGCAACGCGACGTGCACGAACTGCCCGGCGGGTGGATCGACCCCGGGGAGTCGGCCGAAGCCTGCGCACGCCGCGAGCTGCTGGAAGAATCCGGCCATCGCGCCGCCACGCTGGCGCTGAGCGCGTGGATCACGCTGGACATCCCCGACCCGGGCGGCGGGAGCGAGCGCATCGTCGGCGCGGTGTTCGCCGGCGAGCTCATGCGCGCCGGCCCGTTCACGCCGACGCCGGAGATCGCCGCCGTCGGCTTCCACCCCTTCGACCGTCTGCCCGCGGCGACCTCGGCCATCGACAGCGCCGTGGTCGCCTGGCACGCGCTGGCGCGCGCCTGACCCGCGCGGCGGGAAACGCCGCGCGGGCCGCCGTCACGCCTGGAGCGCCTTGGCCGCCTCGACCACCTTCTCGGCGGTGATGCCGAAGTACTTGTACAGCTCGCCGGCCGGCGCGGAAGCGCCGAAGCGGTCCAGGCCGACCACCGCGCCGTCCAGGCCCACGTACTTGCGCCAGAAGTCGGTCACGCCGGCCTCCACCGCCACGCGCCTGCGCACCGAACGCGGCAGCACCGACTCGCGGTAGCCCGCGTCCTGCCGGTCGAACACGTCGGTGCAGGGCATCGACACCACGCGCGTGCGCAGGCCGGCCGCGTCCAGCTGCTGCTTGGCCTCCACCGCCAGCCCGACCTCCGAGCCGGTGGCGATCAGGATCACGTCGGGATTGCCGCCCTCGGCGTCGGCCAGCACGTAGCCGCCGCGCTCGACCAGCTTCACCTGACCGGCCGTGCGCGGCTGGTGCGGCAGGTTCTGGCGGCTGAACACCAGCACGCTCGGGCCTTCCTTGCGCAGGATCGCCGCCTTCCACGCCACCGCCGACTCCACCGCATCGCAGGGGCGCCACACGTCGTTGTTGGGGATGTAGCGCAGCGAGGCCAGGTGCTCGACCGGCTGGTGCGTCGGGCCGTCCTCGCCCAGGCCGATGGAGTCGTGGGTGTAGACGTGGATCACGTGCGCCGGGATCAGCGCGCTCATGCGCAGCGCGTTGCGCGCGTAGTCGCTGAACACCAGGAACGTGGCGTCGAACGGCAGGAACCCGCCGTGCAGCGCGATGCCGTTGGCGATGGCGCTCATGCCGAACTCGCGCACGCCGTAATGCACGTAGTTGGCGTTGGGGTCGACCTCGGTGACCGACTTGCTGGCCTTCCACTGGGTCAGGTTGGACGGCGCAAGGTCGGCCGAGCCGCCGATCAGCTCCGGCAGCAGCGGCGCGAAGGCGCCGATCGCGTTCTGCGAGGCCTTGCGCGAGGCGATGGTCGGGCCCTCGGCCTGGACCTGCGCGATGAAGGCGTCGGCGGCCTCGACGAAGCCCTCGGGCAGCTCGGCGTGCGAGCGGCGCACCAGCTCGGCAGCCAGCTCCGGGTACTGCGCGGCGTAGCGTTCGAACAGGCGGTTCCACTCCGCCTCGCGCAGGGTCCCGGCGCCGTTGGCGCGCCAGCCGTCGTAGATCTCCTGCGGCACCTCGAACGGCGCGTGCGGCCATTCCAGCGCCACGCGCGCGCCCTCCAGCTCCTCCTTGCCCAGCGGCGCGCCGTGCGACTCCTCCTTGCCGGCCTTGTGCGGCGCGCCGAAGCCGATGATGGTCTTGCAGCAGATCAGGCTGGGCTTGTCCTCGACCGCCATCGCGGCCTCGATCGCCGCCCGGATCGACTCCGGATCGTGCCCGTCCACGCCGCGGACCACGTGCCAGCCGTAGGCCTCGAAGCGCGCCGGGGTGTCGTCGGTGAACCAGTCGTGCACCTCGCCGTCGATGGAGATGCCGTTGTCGTCCCAGAACGCGGTCAGCTTGCCCAGGCCCCAGGTGCCTGCCAGCGAGGCGGCCTCGTGCGAGACGCCTTCCATCAGGCAGCCGTCGCCCATGAACACCCAGGTGCGGTGGTCCACCACCTGGAACTCGGGGCGGTTGTAGCGCTGCGCCAGCAGCTTCTCGGCCAGGGCGAAGCCCACGGCGTTGGCGAAGCCCTGCCCCAGCGGGCCGGTGGTGGTTTCCACGCCCGGGGTCTCGTAGCGCTCCGGATGGCCGGCGGTCTTGCTGTGCAATTGCCGGAAGCGCTTGAGCTCCTCGATCGGCAGGTCGTAGCCGCTCAGGTGCAGCAGCGCGTAGTGCAGCATCGAGCCGTGCCCGTTGGACAGCACGAAGCGGTCGCGGTCGAACCAGTGCGGGTTGGACGGGTTGTGGCGCAGGTAGTCGTTCCACAGCACCTCGGCGATGTCGGCCATGCCCATGGGCATGCCGGGGTGCCCGGACTTGGCGGCTTCGACCGCGTCGGCGGCGAGGAAACGGATGGCGTTGGCCAGCTGGCGGCGGGTGGGCTTCGTCATGTGGGTGGGAATGGTCAGGAGGCGCCCGCGTCGCTGCGGGCGCCCCATTGTCCCATTCCTTGTCCACTCCTGTCCCGTCGCCCGGGCAAAAAAGTCCGGCGGCGGCGGGCCGCGGGCCGCATCCGGGCGCGCGAAAGCGTTTCCGCAAGGTTGGCGATGAAACCGATGCGCGGGCCGCCGGCGCGCGCGGGCGCCGCCGCGCTGGAACGCGCTACGCGGCCTGCGCCGGCGCCGCGTCCGCCGCTTCGCCGCGCGCCACCAGCGTGGCCAGGGTAAGGTCGCCGCTGACGTTGAGCGTGGTGCGGCACATGTCCAGGAAATGGTTCACGCCGAGGATCAGGCCGATGCCGATGGGGTCCACGCCCACCATCGCGCAGATCAGCGCCACCACGGGCAGCGAACCCGACGGCACGCCGGCGGTGCCGATGCCGCCGAGGATGCACACCAGCATCACCATGAACTGCTGCGCCAGGCTCAGCTCCACGCCGAAGAACTGCGCCAGGAAGATCACGGTCACGCCCTCGAACAGCGCGGTGCCGTTCTGGTTGGCCGTGGCGCCCACGGTCAGCACGAAGCGCGACACCTTCGGCGGCAGCCCCATGCGGTCGGCCACGCGCAGCGCGGTGGGCAGCGTGGCGTTGCTGGAGGCGGTGGAGAAGGCCATCACCGCCGCCTCCTGGATGTCGCGGAAGAACGCCAGCGGCGAGCGCCCGGCCAGCCGCACCGCGATCGAGTAGGACACCACCATGTGCAGCGCCAGCGCCAGCACCACCACGCCCACGTACGCGCCCAGGCGGAGCAGCAGGTCGAAGCCGAAAATCGCCGCCAGGTTGAACATGAAGCAGAACACGGCGTAGGGCGCCAGGCGGATGACCAGGCCGATCAGCGTCATCGACACCTCGAACAGGGCCTCGACGCCGCGCTTGAGCGCGGCCACCTTCGCATCCTCGGTGAGCACCATGCCCACGCCGAACATCACCGCGAAGAACATCAGCGCCAGGATCGAGGCGTTGTCGGAGGCGGCCTGGACCACGTTGCTCGGCACGATGGACAGCAACATGTCCATGCCGCGCGGCTGGGTGTCCACGCTAGCCACGATCTCGCGGCTGCGCTCCACGTTCTGCGTCAGCAGCTGCTGCGCCAGGGCCGGGTCGACGCCGGCGCCGGGGCGCAGCGCGTTGACCAGCACCAGGCCCAGCAGCACCGCCACGCCCGACAGCGCGACGGTGTAGGCCAGCGTCTTCCAGCCAATGCGCCCCAGCGCGCGGATGTCGCCCATCTCGGCGATGCCCATCACCAGCGCCGAGAACAGCAGCGGCACGATGAGCATGAAGATGAGGTTGAGGAACAGGCGCGACAGCGGCGTGGTCACGTAGCCGGTGAAGGCCTGCACCCAGGCGGCATCGGCACCCGCGGTCAGGTGCACCACCAGGCCCAGCAGCAGGCCCAGGCCGAAGCCGAGGCCCATCTTCCACGGCATCGGCCAGCCACGGCGCGCGGTCGGTTCCATGCACGGTTTCCCTTGAAAGCGAACAGCCGGCAGCTTAGCAAACCGGCCCGCGCCGACTCAGCGCGGGTACAGCGGCGGCAGCGGTTCGCGCGGCGCGCCGGCGGACGCGGTCCAGCGCGGGCCGTCGCGGAATGCCGCGCGCAACGCGGCGCGCGCGGCGGTCACGTCGCCCGCGCCGGCCCACAGCGCGCGACGCATCTGTTCCAGCGCCTCGCGCTGCGCGGCGTCGTCGAGCCGCGCGATCGCCTCGTCCAGGTCCGCGGCCGGGGGCGAGGCCATCGCCTGCAGCAGGCGCACCACCTCGTCGAAGCCGCCGGCGTCCAGGGCACGCCGGAGATCGGCGCGCGCCGGCCGGGATTGCGGCACCGCGCCGGCATCGCCCCCGTCGTCGCCATCGCGGTGCGTGCCGCGCGCGCCGCGGCGCAGCCACAGTGCCCAGGCGAGCGTGGCCAGCCACAGCAGCGCCAGCAGCGCGGCCAGCCAGGGCCAGGGGAAACGCGCGTCCCCGTCCATGGCGACCTCGACCGCGGCACCCGGCTGCCCCGGGTCCGCAGCGGCCGCGGCGGCGGCGGGCGGCGCGGGCATCGCGCCGGGGGCCACTTCCAGCCGCAGCTCCGGCAGGTCCGCCACGCGTGCGCTGCCGGCGCCCACGTCCCACCAGTCCATCCGCGGCCCCGGCACGCGCAGCGGCCCGGTGCGCAGCGGGACCACCGCGTAGCGCCGGACCACGGTCAGCTGCGGGCTGCCGTCGACGAAACGCTCGGTGGCCTGCGCGCGCTCGGCGAACACCTGCGCCCCGTCGACCTGTGGCACCGGGATCTCCGGGAACAGCGCCGCGGTTGCGCCCTGCGCCACCGCCTCGACCGCGATCTCCACCGCTTCGCCGGCGCGCGCCTGCGACGGCGCGGCCAGGTAGCGCAGCCGCAGCTCGCGCAGCGGGAGCCACGGTTGCGGCGCCGTGTCGGGCTGCGCGCGCACCTGCAGCAGCTGCGCCTGGCCGTCGGCGGCCAGGCTGCGGTCGGTGCCGAAGAAGTCGTCGAAGAAGCCACCGGCGCCGCGGCCGCGGAAACGCGCGGGCGGCAGCCGCAGCGGGCCGCTGCGTTCGGGCACCAGCAGGTAGCGGCGCTCGACCACCCGGTACTGGCGGCCGCCGAGCTCGCGGCTGCCCTGCACGTCCTCGCCGACGCGCTGCAGCGAGGCGCCGTCGGGCGCGTCCAGCGCCAGCTCGCCCGACAGCAGCGGGGTGGCGTAGTGCAGGCGCACGACCACGCCCACGCTCTGCTGCACGTAGGGCGCGTGGTCGTCCACGGCGGTCTCCACGAACACTTCGCCGCGCGGCCCCTGCACGGCCGGCGCCACCGCCAGCGGCAGCGGCGGGGTGCGCTCGGTGCCCACGCGTAGCGCCGGCACCTGCAACGCGCCGGCGGCCAGCGGCGTCAGCGCCACGCCGAACAGCACGCGCCCGCCCTCGTTGCGGCGGAAGGCCCGCCCCACCTCGAAACCGGACTGCAGCGGGGCGTAATCCGGCGCCGCCCCGGCCTGGTCGGTCTCGATGTTGAGCGTGACCGACTCGCCCACCGCCACGCGGCTGCGGTCCAGCCACGCCCGCGTGGCCGCCGGCGCCAGCGCGGGCAGCCACAGCAGCAGGACGGCCAGCAGCGCGGCCGCAGGCGCCATTGCGCGCGATGCGCGCCGTGGAGGCATCGGCCCGGTCCCTGCGTTCATCGTCCCTCCTGCTGCCGGCGTTCGTATTCGAGCTGGAACTTGGCGCGCAGCAATCCGCCGGGATCGTCCGGCACCCGCCGCAGCCAGGCCTCGTGCGCCTGCTGGCGCTCGCGCGCCTGCGGATCGGCGGCCGCGGCCGCCTGCGCGGGGGCCTTCTCGCCTGCGGCCTGCTGCAACGCCCGCTGCATGCGCTCGCGCTGGGCGCGGTCGGCCTCGGC
>DASRYN010000106.1:0-9641 GCA_035687185.1 Pseudoxanthomonas sp.
CCAGCCGATGTCGCGGCGGTGGAAGGCATTGGCCCAGGCGATGGCGTCCACGCCGGCGTAGGCGTTGCGCTGCGCCGCCGACACCGATTCCCCCAGCGCGCACACGCACAGCACGCGGCCGCCGGCGCTGACCACGCGGCCCTCGCCGTCCAGGGCGGTGCCGGCGTGGAAGACCTTGGCGCCGGTGGGCACCGCGTCCAGCCCCGAGATCGGGTCGCCGGTGACCGGCGCCTCCGGGTAGGGGCGCGCGGCCATCACCACGCCCAGGCTCGGGCGCGGGTCCCATTGCGCCTCCACCTCGTGCAGGCGGCCGTCGGTGGCCGCCTCGACCAGGTCCAGCAGGTCCGACTGCAGGCGCAGCATCACCGGCTGCGTCTCCGGGTCGCCGAAGCGCACGTTGAACTCGATCACCCTGGGCGCGCCGCTGCGGTCGATCATCAGCCCGGCGTAGAGGAAGCCGGTGAACGGGACGCCGTCGGCGGCCATGCCGCGCACGGTGGGCTCGACGATCTCGCGCATCACCCGCGCATGCACCTCGGGCGTGACCACCGGTGCCGGCGAATAGGCCCCCATGCCGCCGGTGTTGGGGCCGGTGTCGCCGTCGCCCACGCGCTTGTGGTCCTGCGAGGTCGCCATCGGCAGCGCGGTGCTGCCGTCGACCATGCTGATGAAGCTGGCTTCCTCGCCGTCGAGGAACTCCTCGATCACCACGCGCGCGCCCGCGTCGCCGAAGGCGTTGCCCGAGAGCATGTCGCGCACGGCGGCCTCGGCTTCCTCCAGCGTCATGGCCACGATCACGCCCTTGCCCGCGGCCAGGCCGTCGGCCTTGACCACGATGGGCGCGCCCTTCCCGCGCACGTAGGCGAGCGCGGCGTCGACCTGCGTGTGCACCTCGTAGAACGCGGTTGGGATGCCGTGGCGCCGCAGGAAGTCCTTGGCGAAGGCCTTGCTGCCCTCCAGCTGCGCGGCTGCGGCGGTAGGCCCGAAGATGCGCAGGCCGGCGGCGCGGAAGCGGTCGACGACGCCGGCCACCAGCGGCACCTCGGGGCCGACCACGGTCACCGCCACGCCCTCGCCCTGCGCCAGGGCCAGCAGCCCGTCCAGGTCGGAGACCTTGACCGGCGCATTGCGGCACTTGTCCTCGGTGGCGGTGCCGGCGTTGCCGGGCGCGACGATCACCTCGCTCACGCGGGGGGACTGGGCCAGCTTCCACGCCAGCGCGTGTTCGCGGCCGCCGGAACCGATGACGAGGACTTTGGACATGCCTGCGGGAGCGTTCTGCGGAGGGAACGCGATTCTAGCCTGTCGCGCGCGGCCACCGGCCGGAGGCGCGACGCCGTTGCCGCCGAAACCGACGCGCGCGCTCAGTCCGGTTCGTGGTGGCCGAAGGCCGGGTGCAGCACCACCTCGCCGGCCGAACCCGCGTCGGTGAAGCGCAGCGCCTGGAACGCGCCTTCCGGCGCGCCGGGCAGGCTCAGCAGCGGGTCGGCGCGGAAGCCGAAGCGGCCGTAGTAGCCCGGATCGCCGAGTACCACGCAGCCGTTGGCCTCGTGCTCCTGGAGCAGGCGCAGGCCGGCGCGGACCAGCGCGCCGCCGACGCCGTGGCCCTGGTCGGCCGGCGCCACCGCGAGCGGGCCGAGCACGTACCAGCCGTCGCCGTCGCGGGACGGGCGCGCCGGCGAGAACGCCACGTGCCCGGCGATGCGGCCGTCGATGTCGGCCACCAGCGACACCGCCAGCGCACCGTCGGCGCGCAGGGTGTCGACGATGCGCGTCTCCAGACGCCCGTCGCCGGGCGCGTCGCCGGCGGCGAAGGCCTGGCGCACCAGCGCGCGGATGGCGTCCACGTCATCGGGGCCTTCTTCGCGGATCCACATGGGCTGCTCCCGGCGTTGTCCGCAGGCGCCCGGCCGGGCATTGCGGGACGACGAGCATAGCCGGGCCGGGAGCGGTGGCCGTGTCAACGGCAGTCCGGTGGCCCGGGCGCGTGCGGGCGACAGCGGTGCCCGCGACGCATGCGCGCCGGGCGCAACCGGGCCCGCCGGTGCGCACCGTGCGGCGCCGCTCCGGCGATCCCGCCGCCGCGCTCAGTGGCGGAAGTGGCGCACCCCGGTGAACACCATGGCGATGCCGTGCTCGTCGGCCGCGGCGATCACCTCGGCGTCGCGCATCGAGCCGCCGGGCTGGATCACCGCCTTGATGCCGGCCGCCGCGGCGGCGTCGATGCCGTCGCGGAACGGGAAGAAGGCGTCGGAGGCCATCACCGAGCCCTGCACCTGCAGGCCCGCGTCGGCGGCCTTGATGCCGGCGATGCGCGCCGAGTACACGCGGCTCATCTGCCCGGCGCCGACGCCGACGGTGCGCTCGTCGCGTGCATAGACGATGGCGTTGGACTTGACGAACTTGGCCACGCGCCAGGCGAACAGCAGGTCGCGCAGCTGCGCCTCGCTCGGCGCGAGCCGGGTCACGGTCTTCAGCTCGTCGCGGCCCATGCCGCGGTTGTCGGCCGCCTGCAGCAGCAGGCCCGAGCCGATGCGCTTGCTGTCGTAGTTGTTCATGCCCGGGCCGTGCGGGATCTTCAGCACCCGCACGTTGGCCTTGCGCGCGCAGTGCTCCAGCGCGCCGGCCTCGTAGTCGGGGGCGATCAGCACCTCGACGAACTGGCGCTCCAGGATGGTGCGCGCGGTGTCCGCGTCCAGGGTGCGGTTGAAGGCGATGATGCCGCCGAAGGCGCTGGTGGGGTCGGTGGCGTAGGCGTGCTCGTAGGCCTCGCCGGCGCCGGCGCCCACCGCCACGCCGCAGGGATTGGCGTGCTTGACGATCACGCAGGCCGGCGCGTCGAACTGGCGCACGCATTCCCAGGCCGCGTCCGCGTCGGCCAGGTTGTTGTAGCTCAGCTCCTTGCCCTGCAGCTGGCTGAAGGTGGCGAGCGTGCCCGGCACCGGGTACAGGTCGCGGTAGAACGCGCCGGACTGGTGCGGGTTCTCGCCGTAGCGCAGGTCCATCACCTTGACGAAGGTGGCGTTCATCTGCGCCGGGTACTCGGCGCGCACCGGCACTTCGGCCGCCGCGTCGGTGACGGCGGACAGGTAGTTGGCGATGGCCGCGTCGTACTGGGCCACGCGGTTGAACGCGGCCACCGAAAGGGCGAAGCGCGTGGCGGCCGACAGCCGGCCGTCGTTGGCCTCCAGCTCCGCGACCAGGCCGGCGTACTGCTCCGGCGAGGTGGCCACGGCCACGCGCGCGAAGTTCTTGGCCGCCGAGCGCAGCATCGCCGGGCCGCCGATGTCGATGTTCTCCACCGCCTCGGCCAGGGTGCAGTCGGCGCGCGCGGTGACCTCCTCGAACGGGTACAGGTTGAGCACCAGCAGGTCGATCCGGGCGATGCCGTGCTGCGCCATCACCGCCTCGTCGACGCCGGCGCGGCCCAGCAGGCCGCCGTGCACCACCGGGTGCAGGGTCTTGACCCGCCCGTCCATCATTTCCGGGAAGCCGGTGGCCTCGGCCACGTCCTTCACCGCCAGCCCGGCCTCGCGCAGCGCGCGGGCGGTGCCGCCGGTGGACAGCAGTTCCACGCCGCGCGCGGCGAGCGCACGGGCCAGCTCGAGCAGGCCGGTCTTGTCGGAAACGGACAGCAATGCCCGGCGCACGGGCAGGAAGTCGGTGGTCATGGGCAGGGGCGGTGCGGGGAAGGCCGCGGATTATAGCCGCCGCCCGGCGCCGGGCCGCTCAGACCAGCCCGTAGTCCTTGAGCTTCTTGCGCAGGGTGGCGCGGTGGATGCCCAGCAGCGCCGCGGCGCGGCTCTGGTTGCCTTCGCAGTGGTTGAGCACCTCCACGAACAGCGGGATTTCCATCTCGCGCAGCACGATCTCGTAGACGTCGTTGGCCTCCACGCCATCGAGGTCGCGCAGGTAGCGGCGCACCGACTGCGCCACGTGTTCGCGCAGGGGCGGACGGGAGGCGTTGCGGCCGGCGTCGGCGCCGCGGGAGGAGGCGTTCTGCTGCACGGGGAGGTCCGGAATGCGACCGCGTCGTAGCGGGCAGGGGAGTCTAGCGCGAGAGCCGCGCGGCTGCCACGGCCGCCGGCGCGGCGCGCGGGTTCAGCGGAACTCGAAGGCGAATGCGACCGTCCCCGGCGACGGCTCGCGCACCAGGAAGGTGACCTGTGCGCTCTGCCCCGGTGCCAGCAGCGTGGACGGCGCCGCGCCCAGGTACTGCTCGGGCAGGAACACGCGGCTGCCCAGGGTGCGGCCGTCGGCGTCCGACAGCGCCAGCTGCAGCGCCGGCCACGGTTGCGGCCAGCGCGCGTCGTTGCGGAATGTGGCGTCCACGCGCAGCGCTCCCGGCGTGCCGGCCGGGCGCACCTTGCGGTCGAGCATGGCGAAAGCCGACGGCTCGCGCCACGGCGGCAGCACGCAACCCAGCGCGCCGCAGGCGGTTTCCAGCAGCGGCCGCCAGCGCGCATCGGCGGCCAGGCGCGCACGGTCGGCGAGCAGCAGCTGCAGGGCCAGCAGCAGGGACAGCAGCGCGACCAGCGGCCACTGCCACGGCAACCGGCGGCGGGCGGCGGCGAAGGGCCGCGCGGCCGTGGCGGGTGCGGCGGAGCGCGCGGCCACGGCCGCGTCGGTTGCCTCGCCAGCCCCGCTCACGGGGTCCGCATCGATGGCGTCGTTTCCCTCGCTCGGGCGGGCCGTGTCGTTCGCGTCGTTCGCGTCGGTCCCCGGCGGGGCCGCGTCGCCGGCTGGTGCTGCCGCTTCCGCGGGGGCGGGCGCGTCGTTCCCGGCGACGGCCGTTTCGGCATCGGACGGGCCGTCTTCCTGCAAGGGCTTCCCGCAGCGCGGGCAGGCCGCCGGCAGTGGCCGCAGCTGCGGATGGTGCGCGACCAGGAACTGGCAGTGCGGGCAGGGGAAGAACATGCGCCCTATTCAAGCACGCCCGGACGCCGATGGCGCCGTCAGCGACGACGGCGCGGGGCGCTGCCGGCGAGCAGGTCGAGCAGGCCGGCCCGCTGCCGCGCGCTGAGCGCGTCGAAGCATTCCAGCAGCCGGCGCTGCTGCTCGGAAAGCTGGCGGTATGGGGTGCTCTCCTCGGCGACGTTGAGGATGGGTTCGCCGGCGATGCGCTCGCCGCGGCCGGTGGCCAGGTATTCGAACGCCATGCCGCTGCGCCGCGCCAGCGCGATCAGGTTCTCCACCGCCGGTGCGGTCCCGCCCGGGTGCATCTCCCACTGCGCCACCGCGCTGCGCGACACGCCCAGTTCGATCGCCAGCGCCTCCTGCGAAAGCCCGGTCAATCCTCGCGCCTCGCGAATGCGCTCGTGCAGCCTGCCCACGCGTCCACCTCCTGAAGGGAGGCGAGGTATAGCGGCTGGGCCGTGTCGCCATCGTTCGTATGGGTAACGAAAACCTGATGTTATTGATACTATCGGCCGGGGCAGGACGCCAGGGACGACGGATGGCAACGACGGGACGCCAGCGCACGCGGGAAACCACCCCGCCCGGGATCCCGCGCTACGTGGTGCTGCGGCGCGGGCCGCGCCTGGTCGCCGTGAGCCCCGGCTGGTGCTGGCCCGGTTTTCTGCTGCCATGGCTGTGGCCCTTCACGTTGCGGCTGTGGGCGTGGGGCATCGCCCTGCTGGGCTGCCTGGCCACGGCCCATGGCCTGTACCTGGCCCACGGCGGCACGGATGCGCTGGCGGCGCTGGTGGCGGTGGAACTGGCGGCGCGCTGCGCGGCCGGCTGCTGGACCCACGCCCTGCAACTGCGACGCCTGCGCCGGCAGGGATGGCGCCACGTGGCGCGGGTGCTGGCCATCAGCGCCGAGGACGCCGTGGTCACGGCGCAGGCCCGCCACGGGCCGGAGTGAGCGTGGCTCAGCGGCGCACGCCGTCGATCCGCACCCAGTCCTCGTCGGTGGCCACTTGCAGGTCGTCGAACCAGGCGCCGTAGCGCTGCAGCAGTTCCGCCTCCTGGCCGCGCAGGATGCCGGAGAGCGCAATGCGCCCCCCCGGCGCCACGCGCGCGGCCAGCAGCTCCGCCAGCGCATCCAGCGCCGAGGCCAGGATGTTGGCCACCACCACCGGATAGGTGGCCGCCGGTTCCTCTTCGGGCAGGTACACGGCCAGGCGCGCGTCCACGCCGTTGCGCTGCGCGTTGTCGCGGGTGGCCAGCAGCGCCTGCGGGTCGTTGTCCACGCCCACCGCCCCCGCGGCGCCGAGCTTGAGCGCGGCCAGGGCGAGGATGCCCGAGCCGCAGCCGAAGTCGAGCACGCGCGCGCCGCGCAGCGTGCCTTCGGCGGCCAGCGCGTCCAGCCAGCGCAGGCACAGCGCGGTGGTGGGGTGCGTGCCCGAGCCGAAGGCCAGCCCCGGGTCCAGCCGCACCACCGCCGCGTCCGGCGCATCGGCGCCTTCGGGCAGCGCGTGGTTCCACGGCACGATCCAGGTGCGCCCGCCGAAGCGCATCGGCTGGAACTGGTCCAGCCACGCGCGTTCCCAGTCCTGGTCCTCCACCTGGCGGAACGAGGCGCTGCTCCAGTCCAGCGCCGGATCGAACGCCTCCAGCGCGGCCAGCAGCGCCAGCGCGTCGGTGCCGGCGTCGAACAGCGCGGTCAGCACCAGCGACTTCCACACCGGCATCTGCCCCACGCCCGGCTCGAGGATGGCGCGCTCGTTGGGCGTGTCGGCGTCCGCGTCCAGCAGGGTGACCGACAGCGCGCCCACGTCCTCCAGCGCCCGCTCGTAGCGCGGCTGCTCGGCCTCGGTGCTGCGCAGGGACAGTTCCAGGTACGGCATGCCGGCGGCTCAACCCAGCGCGATGGACTTGTTCTTGCGCTCGGCCAGGCGCTTTTCCAGATAGTGGATATTCTGGCCGCCGGCCTGGAAGCCCTTGTCGCGCATGATGCGCTGCTGCAGCGGGATGTTGGTCCTGATCCCGTCCACCACCATCTCGCTCAGCGCCACGCGCATGCGCGCGATGGCCGTGTCGCGGTCCGGGCCGTGCACGATCAGCTTGCCGATCATCGAGTCGTAGTTCGGCGGCACGCGGTAGCCCTCGTAGATGTGGGTGTCCACGCGCACGCCGGGCCCGCCCGGGGCGTGGAAGTGCTGGATCAGGCCGGGGCTGGGGATGAAGGTCTCCGGGTCCTCGGCGTTGATGCGGCACTCGATGGCGTGGCCTTCCAGCACCACGTCCTCCTGGCGGATGCGCAGCTTCTGGCCGGCGGCGATGCGCAGCTGCTCGGCCACCAGGTCGATGCCGGTGACCATCTCGGTGACCGGGTGCTCGACCTGGATGCGGGTGTTCATCTCGATGAAGTAGAAGCGCCCGTCCTCGTACAGGAACTCGAAGGTGCCCGCGCCGCGGTAGCCGATGCGCAGGCAGGCCTCCACGCACACCTTGCCGATCTGCGCGCGCTGTTCCGGGGTGATGCCGGGGGCGGGCGCTTCCTCCACCACCTTCTGGTGGCGACGCTGCATCGAGCAGTCGCGCTCGCCCAGGTGGATGGCGTTGCCCTGGCCGTCGGCCAGCACCTGGATCTCCACGTGGCGCGGGTTCTCCAGGAACTTCTCCATGTAGACCTCGCCGTTGCCGAACGCGGCCTTGGCCTCGGTCTTGGTGGTCTCGATGGCGGCCTTGAGCGACGCCTCGGCGTGGACCACGCGCATGCCGCGTCCGCCGCCGCCGCCGGCGGCCTTGATGATCACCGGATAGCCGATCTCGCGGGCGATCTTGGTGTTGGCGACGATGTCCTCGCCCAGCGGGCCGCCGGAGCCGGGCACGCAGGGCACGCCGGCGGCCTTCATCGCGCGGATCGCCTCCACCTTGTCGCCCATCAGGCGGATGGTGTCGGCCTTGGGCCCGATGAACACGAAGCCGGACTGCTCCACGCGCTCGGCGAAGTCCGCGTTCTCGGAGAGGAAGCCGTAGCCGGGATGGATGGCCTGTGCGTCGGTGACCTCGGCCGCGGCGATGATCGAAGCCATGTTGAGGTAGCTCTCGGCCGAGGGCGCCGGGCCGATGCACACCGATTCGTCGGCCATGGCCACGTGCTTGAGGTTGCGGTCCACGGTCGAGTGCACGGCCACGGTGCGGATGCCCAGCGCGTGGCAGGCGCGCAGGATGCGCAGCGCGATCTCGCCGCGGTTGGCGATGACGACTTTGTCGAGCATGGGCGCTCCTTCAGCCGATGACGAACAGCGGCTGGTCGAACTCGACCGGCTGGCCGCTCTCGCACAGGATGGCCACCACGGTGCCGCCCGCGTCGGCCTCGATCGGGTTGAACATCTTCATCGCCTCGATGATGCCCAGGGTCTCGCCGGCCTTGACCGCCTGGCCGACGGCGACGAAGGGCGGCTTGTCCGGGCCCGGGGCGGCGTAGAAGGTGCCGACCATCGGCGCGCGGATCACGTGGCCGGGCGGCAGGTCGCTGCCGGGCTTGGGCGTGCCGCCGGTGGCCGATTCGGTGGGCGAGCTCATCGGCATGGGCGCCGGCGCCGGCGCGGCCGCCGGGGTGCGCACCTCCAGCGCCGCGGCCGGGGTGGCCACCGCCAGCCCGCCCTGCGGGATGCGCGACAGGCGCACGCTCTCTTCGCCTTCCTTGATCTCGATTTCGGCGAGGTTGGATTCTTCCAGCAGGTCGATGAGCTTCTTGATCTTGCGCAGGTCCATGGTGGCCTCTGGGATGGGCGCCCGTCGCGGCGGGCGCGGTTTCACTGGAAAGGGTAGGGGTGCGGGGTCAGCCCGGCAGCCGCGCGAGGGCGGCGTCCAGGGCGTAGCGGTAGCTGTCGGCGCCGAAGCCGCAGACCACGCCGACCGCCTTGTCGCTGAAGTAGCTGTGGTGGCGGAAGGGTTCGCGCGCGTGCGGGTTGGACAGGTGGACCTCGATGAAGGGCACGGCCACCGCGGCCAGCGCGTCGCGCAGGGCCACCGAGGTGTGGGTGAAGGCGGCCGGATTGATCAGGATGAAGGCGGTGCCGTCCCCGCGCGCGGCCTGCACCCGGTCGACCAGGGCGTGTTCGGCGTTGGACTGGAACGACTCCAGCGCGTGCCCGGCCGCGGCCGCGCGCGCGGCCAGGTCGGCGTCGATGTCCGCCAGGGTGGCGTGGCCGTAGACCTCCGGCTCGCGGGTGCCGAGCAGGTTGAGGTTCGGGCCGTGCAGGACCAGGAGCTTGGCCATCGGGGTCGGGGAACCGGAAAGGGCGGCAGTCTGCGCGATGCCGCCATTACTGTCCAGTTCGGCGAAGATGGCCGCGTTTCAAGCGTTCGATTGAACGGCGGCGGGCGTTGCCGCACAAAGGGCGGCGCCCCGGCTGGTGGTCTCCGTGCGCCTGCCGTTCGCCTAAGGTCGTGCCCAGCCGTCGACCTCGCCGCGGGCGAAGGGGCCGAGCTTCTGCCGGACGATGCGCCGTTCGGCATCGACCAGGACGGTGTAGGGCAACAGGCCGCGGGTGTTGCCCAGCCACACGCTGGCGTCCGCCGGGCCGGGCTGGTCGAGCAGGATGGGATAGCCTACCGGGACGCGGGCGAGGAAGTCGCGCACGGCCTCGGGGGTGTCCAGCGCCAGGCCCACCACCTGCACGCCGTCGCTGCCCTGTTCGCGGGCATAGCGCTCCAGCTCCAGCATCTCCTCCACGCACGGGCCG
>DASRYN010000107.1:0-3293 GCA_035687185.1 Pseudoxanthomonas sp.
GCGGCCGCCAGCACGGCCGGCAGGGAAGACGAACGGTTCATGGCGACCTCCTTTCCGGGGGCGGGTGGGGACCTGCATGCCTGCCGCCCGATGATGCGCCCGCACCGCGCGCGCCGCTAGCGGCCGACCGGGAGGAACAGCAGCAGCGCCGCGCCCAGCGCGATGCGGTACAGGGCGAAGCCGGTGAAGCGGTGCGCCTTGATGTAACCCATCAGCCAGCGCACCACGGCGAAGCCGGTGAGCGTGGCCGCCGCGAACGCCAGCGCCACGTCGCCCCAGGGCTCGGTGCCCAGGCCGCCCTCGGCCGCCAGTTCGACGAAGGCGTAGCCGCTGGCCGCGAACATGGTGGGAATGCCGACCAGGAACACGAACTCCGCCGCCGCCGGGCGGTGGCTGGTGCCGGCCAGCATGGCCATGAAGATCGCCGCGGCCGAGCGCGAGGTGCCTGGGAACACGCCGGCCACCACCTGCGCCAGCCCCACCAGCACCGCTACCGTCCAGGTGACGGTGGCCACGTCGCCGCGACGCTCGGCCAGGCGTTCGGCCAGCAGCATCCATGCCCCGCCCAGGATCAGCGCCCAGGCCACCGGCGTGACCGTCTCCGGCAGTTCCCAGCCGGCCAGGCGTACCGGCAGGCCCACCAGCGCGGTCACCAGGAAGGCGGTCGCCAGCTTGAGCAGGTAGTCGCGGTGGGCCGCATCGCGCCAGCCGGTGGCCAGCGCCCAGAGGCGGCGCCGGAACACCAGGGTGATGGCGAGGATGGCCCCGGCCTGGATGACGATGTTGAAGAAGTCCGAGCGCGCGCCCAGCCAGTGCTGCGCGATCAGCAGGTGGCCGGTGCTGGAGACCGGCAGGAACTCGGTGAGGCCTTCGAGGATGCCCAGCAGCAGGGCGGAGAACGGGTCGGACACGGCGCGCGGGCGGGACGGGGCGCCCCAGCATACGTGAGCGTGACCGCGGTCGCGTCGTCCGACCAACTACCCCATTTTGGTGCGTAATTGCACCGCAATGATGCACCCGGCTGGTGCAGTCACCAACTTCTGGTGCGGGGATTCATGCAAATCAATGGCTTGTGATCGGCCGAAAGTTGGCACGGTGCCTGCTACGGGAGGGCTACCCATCAACCCGAGGTTGCAAGCGATGTCCGTGGAAAACGTTGAGAAGCTGATCAAGGACAACAAGGTCGAGTTCGTCGACCTGCGGTTCGTCGACATGCGGGGCGTGCAGCAGCACGTGACCTTCCCGGCCAGCATCGTCGAGCCGTCGCTGTTCGAGGACGGCAAGATGTTCGACGGTTCCTCGATCGCCGGCTGGAAGGGCATCAACGAATCGGACATGGTCCTGCTGCCCGACGCCGACACGGCGCTGCTGGACCCGTTCACCGCCGACCCGACCCTGATCCTGACCTGCGACGTGCTCGATCCGGCGACGATGCAGGCCTATTCGCGCTGCCCGCGCGGCGTGGCCAAGCGCGCCGAGGCCTACCTGAAGTCGTCCGGCATCGCCGACCTGGCGTTCTTCGGCCCGGAGCCGGAGTTCTTCATCTTCGACGCGGTGCGCTTCGCCAACGAGATGGGCCACACCTTCTTCAAGATCGAATCGGAAGAGGCGGCCTGGAACAGCGGTACCAAGTACGAGGGCGGCAACAGCGGCTACCGCCCCGGCGTGAAGGGCGGCTACTTCCCGGTGGCCCCGACCGACTCGCTGCACGACCTGCGCGCGGAGATGTGCAAGACCCTGGAAGAGGCCGGCATCGAGGTCGAGGTCCACCACCACGAGGTCGCCACCGCCGGCCAGTGCGAGATCGGCACCAAGTTCAGCACCCTGGTGCGCAAGGCCGACGAGCTGCTGACGCTGAAGTACATCGTCAAGAACGTCGCCCACCGCAACGGCAAGACCGCCACCTTCATGCCCAAGCCGATCGTCGGCGACAACGGCAGCGGCATGCACGTGCACCAGTCGCTGTCCAAGGACGGCAAGAACCTGTTCTCCGGCGACGGCTACGGCGGCCTGTCGCAGCTGGCGCTGTGGTACATCGGCGGCATCTTCAAGCACGCCCGCGCCATCAACGCCTTCTCCAACTCGGGCACCAACAGCTACAAGCGCCTGGTGCCGGGCTTCGAGGCGCCGGTGATGCTGGCCTACTCGGCGCGCAACCGCTCGGCCTCGTGCCGCATCCCGTGGGTGTCCAGCCCGAAGGCGCGCCGCATCGAGATGCGCTTCCCCGACCCGCTGCAGTCCGGCTACCTGACCTTCACCGCGCTGATGATGGCCGGCCTGGACGGCATCAAGAACCAGATCGACCCGGGCGCGCCCAGCGACAAGGACCTGTACGACCTGCCGCCGGAGGAGGAGAAGAACATCCCGAAGGTGTGCTCGAGCCTGGATCAGGCGCTCGAGGCGCTGGATGCGGACCGCGAGTTCCTCAAGGCCGGCGGCGTGATGAGCGACGACTTCATCGACGGCTACATCGCGCTGAAGATGCAGGAGGTCACCAAGTTCCGCGCGGCCACGCACCCGCTGGAATACCAGCTGTACTACGGCAACTGACCGCGGGCGCGGCGCGGCTGGGGAGCCGCGCCGCGCGTTCCGCCCGGTACCCGCCGGGCGCCGCGGCCAGCGGCAATGCAACAGGGGAAGCGAGATTCGCGGGCCTGCCTGACCTCCCCCACGAAGTCGATGCAGCCTGGGAATCGGTGTGCCGCCGCCTGCACGGGGCGGCCATGTCCAAGGGGACGCCGGGCCACGCCCGGCGCGCCTCCGCAAGTCCGAATCCGGCGGCAACGCCGGCCTCCACCACCATCGGGATGCGAACATGAAACTGATCACCGCAATCATCCGGCCGTTCAAGCTCGACGAGGTGCGCGAAGCCCTCGCCCAGGCGGGCGTGTCCGGCATCACCGTGACCGAGGTCAAGGGCTTCGGTCGCCAGAAGGGCCATACCGAGCTGTACCGCGGCGCCGAGTACGTGGTCGACTTCCTGCCGAAGATCAAGATCGAGACGGTCGTGACCGACGACCGCCTGGACGCGGTGCTGGAGGCCATCCAGCAGTCGGCCGGCACCGGCAAGATCGGTGACGGCAAGATCTTCGTCACCGCGGTCGAGCAGGTCATCCGCATCCGCACCGGCGAAATCGGCGCCGACGCGCTCTAACCCCACACCCGGAGTGCAGCCCATGAACATCCGTTCCCTGGCCGGGTGGAAGACCCGGTTCCATTCGTTCTGCCTGATGCTGCTGGTGGCCGCGATCGCCGCCGGCGGTTTCACCGCCGCCGCGTCCGCGCAGGAGCCC
>DASRYN010000108.1:0-3835 GCA_035687185.1 Pseudoxanthomonas sp.
CGGAACGCCAGCATCCGCAGCACGCTCATCTCGAAGCCCACGCGCGGCGTCGGGGCCAGGTCCAGGTCGCGTCGGCCGTTGACCGCCATCTGGTACCAGAGCTGGACCACCTCGGGACGCAGCCGCGGCGCGTAGGCGTCCACGTCGATGCCCTCGTCGTCGCGCGCCGCGCCCTGCACCAGTTGTCGCACCTGGATGCGGTGCAGCGCCTCGGCCAGCGCCTCCAGCACGTTGCCCCAGTCCGGCGCGAAGCCGGCCAGGGTATCCACCACCTGCAGCAGGCGGGCGCCGTCGCCGTCGGCCAGCGCGTCCAGCAGCGCCGCGACCTGGGTGCGGTCCACGCTGCCGAGCATGGCCCGCACCGCGTCCTCGCGCAGCGCGCCGCCGGCGTAGGCGATGGCCTGGTCCAGCAGCGAGAGCCCGTCACGCAGGCTGCCGTCGGCCGCGCGCGCCAGCTGGCGGATCGCGCCGGCCTCGGCCTCGATGCCCTCGGCGGCCAGGATCCGGGTCATCTGCCCCTCGATCTGGCCCTCGTCCAGGCGCTTGAGGTTGAACTGCAGGCAGCGGCTGAGCACGGTCACCGGCAGCTTCTGCGGGTCGGTGGTGGCCAGCAGGAACTTCACGTGCCCCGGCGGCTCCTCCAGCGTCTTGAGCAGCGCGTTGAACGCCGCCTTGGACAGCATGTGCACCTCGTCGATCAGGTACACCTTGTACTGCCCGCGCGACGGCATGTACTGCGCGTTCTCGATCACCTCGCGCACGTCGTCCACGCCGGTGTTGGAGGCCGCGTCGATCTCCAGCAGATCGATGTAGCGGCCGGCGTCGATGTCGGTGCAGGCCGCGCACACCCCGCAGGGTTCGGCGCTGGTGCCCCGCTCGCAGTTCAGCGACTTGGCGAAGATGCGGGCGATGGTGGTCTTGCCCACCCCGCGGGTACCGGTGAACAGGAAGGCGTGGTGGACCCGGCCGGTATCCAGGGCATTGCCCAGCGCGCGCACGACGTGTTCCTGCCCGACCAGTTCGGAGAACCGCTTCGGGCGCCACTTGCGGGCGAGGACGAGGTAGGACATCAGGCAACCGGCTCGATCTGGACCGGCATTGTGCCACGCCCGCCCGGCGGGCAAGCCGCGCTTGTGGCAAGTGCCCGCTGGCGCTAGAATTCGCGGCCCCGCACGCGTCTGTCCGCAGCCGCCTGCAGGATCCGGAGAGGTGTCCGAGTGGTTGAAGGAGCACGCCTGGAAAGTGTGTAGGCGGCTAAACCCCGCCTCGGGGGTTCGAATCCCCCTCTCTCCGCCAGATTCAGGCCGGCCTCGCTCGAGGATGCCGGACGCAAAACGGGCCGCGCGTTGCGCGGCCCCGTTCCATGGTGGCCCCGTCGGCCCCTCGCGACGCTAGGTCGAAAACCCCGCCAGGGCCGGAAGGCAGCAACGGTATCGATCGACGCGGGCGCCGAGGCCAGCCGGCGGGGCCGCCACCTTTTCCAGGCTCGGGAAGCGCGACCCGGCTTTGGCGGCCCCGGTGGGGCCTCAATCGCCCCGCGTACCGCTGGCCCCATGCGGCGGCACGATGCCCAGCGCGTCGGGTTCGTCGCCGGTGGCCCAGCGCTCGACCACGGTCCAGCTGCCGGTGTCGACCACCGCGACCTGGTTGCCGCCGCTGACGGCCACGTAGACGCGGCGCCCGGACGGGTCGGCGATCGCGCCGATCGGCAACGCCGCGCGGCCGAGCATGGTCGGGCGGTACTCGACGCCCGGCTGCGCCAGGGCCACGGTCGCGACCGCCCGCCGCGACGCGACGTCGAACACCGCCAGCGTCGCCGCACGCGCGTTGGTGACCAGCGCATGCCGCCCGTCGGGAGTGAGCGCGACGCGGATCGGGAAGCCGGGGCTGGCCAGCGTGTCGAGCACCTGCAGGGTGTCCGGGTCGTGCACCGTCACCGTGCCGTCCTCGCGGTTGCTGACCCAGACCGTGCCGTCGGCGGCCACGGCGATGCCTTCGGCGCCCGCGCCGGCCGGCGCTTCCCGTACCTGCCCGCTGGCCAGGTCCACGCGCACCACGGTGCCCGCGCCCACCTTGCTGACGTAGGCGACGGCGTCGCCCGGGGCCAGCGCGACCATATGGCCCTTGCCCGGACCCAGGTCGATCGCGCGCTCGACGGTGGCGGCGGCGGGGTCCACCACCAGCAGCGCGTCGCTGCCTTCGGCGGTGACCAGCAGCCGCGACCCGTCTGCGGTGAAACGCATGCCGTGCGGACGGGTGTGCCGGCCCAGCCCGATCCGGCGCAGCAGGCGGCCGTCGGCGGTGGCGTACACGCCCAGGGCGTGACCCGGCGCCTGGCGGCCGTATTCGCTGACCACCGCGGTCGCCCCGTCGGGCGCGACCGCGATCTCGTGCGGCCCGGCTGCGGTCGCTGTCTCGCCCAGGCGGCGGCCGTCCTCCAGCGACAGCCGCCAGAGCGTGTCGGCGGCCTTGTTGCCGACCAGCAGTTCGGCCGCGGCGACCGGGACGGCCAGGGCCATCGACACGGCGGACAGGAACAGGCAGCGGACCGGGCTCATGGGTTTCCTCCTGCGGGCGAGGCCGGTTCGGGATGCAGCCACTGCGCGTCGCCGTCGGCGTAGCGCTCGTGCTTCCAGATCGGCACGCGCGCCTTGACCTCGTCGATGACGTAGCGGCACGCGGCGAAGGCCGCGTCGCGGTGCGCGGCGCTGGCGCCGACCCACACCGCCAGTTCGCCCACCGCCAGCGCGCCGGTGCGGTGCACGCACAGCACGCCGGCGACCGGAAAGCGCGCCAGCGCCTCTTCCACGATGCGCCGGCCCTCGGCGCCGGCCAGCGCGGCATAGGCCTCGTAGCGCAGCCCCAGCACCGGGCGTCCGCCGTGGTGGTCGCGCACCCAGCCCTCGAAGCTGGCATAGCCGCCGGCGTCCGGGCGCAGCAGGCGCGCGCGCAGCGGCGCGACGTCGAAGGGAGCCTCCGCCAACTCGAAGCCGGCCACGGGGGCGCCGGCACGCGCGTCTTCCATCTCTCAGCCTCCCGACACCGGCGGCACGAAGGCCACCTCGCTGCCGTCGCGCACGGGGTCATCCCAGCGCGCGAAGGCCCTGTCCATCGCCACGCGCAGGCGCTCGCGCGGCCAGTGCAGGCCGTGGCGCGCGGCGGCCTCGGCGTACAGCGCGGCCAGGTCCGGGGCCGCGGTGTCCACCGCCTCGCTGTCGCGCCCGGCGGCGTCGCGCAGGCTGGCGAAATACAGCAGCGTCACCCGCGCCATCACGCCACCTGCCCGAAGTCGCGCTTGCCGCCGCGTTTGCCCAGCAGCCGCGCCGGGCCCAGCACGATGGCGTGCGAAAGCGCCTTGCTCATGTCGTACACCGTGAGCGCGGCCACGGTGGCCCCGGTGAGCGCCTCCATCTCCACGCCGGTGCGCGCGGTGGTGCGGGCGGTGCACTCGATGCGCAGCTCGCGCTCGCCGTGCCAGTCGATGGCGATGCGCAGCCCCTCCAGCGGCAGGGCGTGGCAGAACGGAACCAGCTCGTGCGTGCGCTTGGCCGCCAGCGTGCCGGCGATCACCGCGGTCTCGACGATGCCGCCCTTGCCGGTGCGCAGCCCGGCCGCGCGCAGCTGCGCGGCGACCGCGACGGGGAACCGCACCCGGCACTCGGCCGTGGCACTGCGTCCGGTGACGGCCTTGGCCGAAACGTCCACCATGGCCGGGCGCCCGTCCGCGTCCAGGTGGGTCAACCGCGTGTTGGAAGACTTGCGTGCCACTCAACCTCCGATCAGGTACATCTCGATGTGCTTGCGGGGCGCCTGCGGCTGGCTGCGGATCTCGCTG
>DASRYN010000109.1:0-4840 GCA_035687185.1 Pseudoxanthomonas sp.
GCACCCGCCGCGGCCATGCCGCCCAGCTGCGGCCCACGATCACGCCGCGCGCCGCCAGCGCCCGGGCGAAGGCCGCGCCGTCGCCGCCCACGTCGACCATGAAGCAGTTGGCCTGCGACGGCAGGCAGTCGTGGCCGCGGGCGCGCAGCCAGGCGATGGTCTGCTCGCGCACCGCCGCGTTCTCGCGCTTGCGCGCCGGCACCAGGGCCTCGTCGCGCAGGCTGGCCAGGCCCGCGGCCAGCGCGGTGACCGGCAGCGGGTTGCCGCCGTAGGCGGCCAGGCGCGCCAGCAGGTCCGGGCGCGCCACCGCCAGGCCCAGGCGCAGGCCGGCCATGCCGTAGATCTTGGAGAAGGTGCGCAGCACCACCAGGTCCTCGCCGGCGCGCACGTGCCCGAGCATCGAGGGTTCGTCGCTGTAGTGGATGTAGGCCTCGTCCACCAGCAGCACGCTGCCGGCGGGCTTGTGCGCCAGCAGCCATTCCAGGTCGGCGCGCGCCGTCACCGAGCCGGTCGGATTGTTCGGGTTGCAGGCGTAGACCAGGCCGGCCCGCGGATCGGCCGCCGCCATCGCGCGCACGTCGTGGCTGCCGTCGGCGCGCAGCGGCACGCGCCGCACCGGGGCGCCGTGCGCGGCCGCGGTGTCGGCCACGGCCTCGAAGGTCGGGTCGGGGATCACCACCGCCCGCACGGGTGAAGTGAAGGCCAGCGCCGCGCGGTCCAGCGGGTCGCTGGAGCCGGCGTAGACGGCGACGTGGTCCGCCGGCAGGTCGTGGCGCGAGGCGAACTCTTCCGCCAGCGCGGCGCGCAGACCGAACTGGTAGCGGCCGCTGGCCGGCAGGATCGCGCGCACGGCCTCCAGCGCGGCGGGCGAGGGGCCCAGCGGGCATTCGTTGTAGTTGAGCAGCACCGGCCCGGCGGCGGGCGCGGGCGCGTCCGCCGCGCCCGCGAGGCCGGCGGGCAGGACGGCGGAGGCGGCGGCCAGGCCGCTGCCGCGGAGGAAGGCGCGACGGGAAAGGGCGAGGGGCATGCGGGCTCCGCTGGCGGCAGGGACGCGCCACGCTAGCGCCGCGGCCGCCCGCGCCACAAGCGCACCGGCGCTTCGGCCCTCACGCCCCGGCGGTTAAGATCGCGTTCTCCGCAGACGCCGCATCCCATGTCCCCCGACCAGGCTCCCGCCGACCGCGCCGCCGAACTCCGTCGGCTGATCGAAGACGCCAACCGCCGCTACCACGGGCTCGACGCGCCGGACATCACCGACGCCGACTACGACGCGCTGGTGCGCGAGCTGGAGGCACTGGAGGCCGCGCACCCGGAGCTGGCCACGCCCGATTCGCCCACGCGCCGCGTCGGCGCGGCGCCCTCCGGGCGGTTCGCGCCGGTGGTGCACGCCGTGCCCATGCTGTCGCTGGGCAACGCCTTCAGCGACGAGGAAGTGCACGACTTCGTGCGCCGCATCGCCGAACGCCTGGACCGCGACACGCCGGTGTTCTCGGCCGAGCCCAAGCTGGACGGCCTGGCCATCAGCCTGCGCTACGAGGACGGGGCGTTCGTGCAGGGCGCCACCCGCGGCGACGGCGCCACCGGCGAGGACGTGACCGCCAACCTGCGCACCATCGGCGACATCCCGGCCAGGCTGCGCGGTCGCGGCTGGCCGCGGGTGCTGGAAGTCCGCGGAGAGGTCTACATGGCGCGCGCCGATTTCGAACGCTGGAACGCGCAGGCGCGCGAGCAGGGCGGCAAGGTCCTGGCCAATCCGCGCAACGGCGCGGCCGGTTCGCTGCGCCAGCTCGACCCGCAGGTGACCGCGCGCCGCCCGCTGAGCTTCTTCGCCTACGGCACCGGCCTGGTCGAAGGCGGGAGCCTGCCGGACACGCACTCGGCCACCCTGGCGCGGCTGCGCGAGTGGGGCTTCCCGGTCAGCGACCTGGCCGAGGTGGCGCGCGGCGCCGAGGGTCTGCTGGCCTACTACCGCCGCATCGGCGAGCGCCGCGACGGGCTGCCTTTCGACATCGACGGCGTGGTCTACAAGCTGGACGACTACCCCGGCCAGCGCGAGATGGGCTTCGTCTCGCGCGCCCCGCGCTGGGCCCTGGCGCACAAGTACCCGGCGCAGGAACAGACCACGGTGGTCGAGTCCATCGAGGTCAACGTCGGACGCACGGGCGCGGTGACGCCGTGGGCGCTGATGCAGCCGGTGCAGGTGGGCGGAGTGACCGTCACCCGCGCCACCCTGCACAACGCCGACCACGTGGCGCGGCTGGACGTGCGCAACGGCGACACGGTGATCGTGCGCCGCGCCGGCGACGTGATCCCGGAGGTGGTGCAGGTGGTACCCGACCGGCGCCCGCCCGGCGCCCGGCCGTGGTCGATGCCGCGCCGCTGCCCGGTGTGCGGCTCGGAGGTGGTGCGCGAGGAGGGCGAGGCGGTGTGGCGCTGCTCGGGCGAGCTGACCTGCCCGGCGCAGCGCAACGAGGCGCTCGCGCACTTCGCCTCGCGCCGCGCCATGGACATCGAGGGCCTGGGCGAGCGCTACATCGAATCGCTCTCGGCCTTCGACTACGTGACCAACGTGGCCGACCTCTACCGGCTCAGCCTCGACGACCTGCTGCAGATGAAGCGCCGCATCGACGAGCGCGATGGCACCACGCCGGCCACGGTGAAGGCCGGCAAGGTCGCCACCAGGTGGGCGGAGAACCTGATCGCGGCCATCGACCGCAGCCGCGACACCACGCTGGCGCGCTTCCTGTACGCGCTGGGCATCCAGCACGTCGGCGAGAGCACCGCCAAGGCGCTGGCGCAGTGGTTCGGCGACCTGGAACTGGTCCGCCGGCTGCCCTGGCCGCTGTTCAAGCGCGTGCCCGACATCGGCGGCGAGGTCGCGCGGGCGATCGGCCACTTCCTCGACCAGCCGGGCAACCAGCAGGTCATCGACCAGCTGCTCGAGCGCGGCGTGCGTATCGGCGACGCGCATCCGCCCTCGCCGCGCCTGGGCGAGGGCCTGGACCTGGCCACGCTGCTCGCGGACCTGGAGATCCCGAAGGTCACCGCGGTGCGCGCGGCGCAGCTGGCGGCGGCGTTCGCCGACGCGCAGGCCCTGCTGGACGCGCCGGTGCAGGAACTCGTCGCCGCCGGCGTGCCGGGCGAGACCGCCGAGGCCCTGGCCGCCTGGCTGGAGCAGCCGCAGAACGCCGAACTGCTGTTGCGCAGCGCGCAGGCGCAGGCGCGGCTGCGCGGGCTGCTGCCCGAGCGCGCGTCGCAGAGCGCCGGGCCGCTGGAAGGAAAGACCGTCGTGCTGACCGGCACCCTCTCGGCGATGACCCGCGAGGACGCCAGCGCGAAGCTGGAGGCGCTCGGGGCCAAGGTCGCCGGCAGCGTGTCGAAGAAGACCAGCCTGGTCGTGGCCGGCGAATCGGCCGGCTCCAAGCTGGCCAAGGCGCAGGAACTGGGCATCGAGATCTGGGACGAGGCGCGGCTGCTGGCCTTCCTGGGCGAGCATCCATGACCGCGGCCGACTGGGAGCCCAGCGCCGGCCTGGAAGCGCTGCGCCTGCGCGCGCGGCTGTACGCGCTGGTCCGCGGGTTCTTCGCCGAGCGCGGCGTGCTGGAGGTGGAGACGCCGGTGCTGTCGGAAGCGGGCAACACCGAGCCCAACATCGAGAGCTTCACCGCGCATTTCAGCGGCCACCGCGACGCGGGCGCGCCCGGGCGCTGGCTGCGGACCTCGCCCGAGTACCCGCTCAAGCGCCTGCTGGCCGCGGGCATCGGCGACTGCTACGAGCTGGGCCGGGTGTTCCGCAACGGCGAGGCCGGCGGCCGCCACAACCCCGAGTTCACCATGCTCGAGTGGTACCGCGTGGGCTGGGACCACCGCCGCCTGGCGGCGGAGACCGTGGAGCTGGTGCAGCAGGCGCTGGGCCTGGCCGGCCGCCGCGCGCAGGTGCTGGAGACCACCTACCGCGCGCTGTTCGTGCAGGCCGCCGGAGTGGACCCGTTCGCCGCCGGCGACGCCGAGCTGCGCGCGCCGCTGCAGGGCGTCGCCATCGACGGCGACGGGCTCTCGCGCGACGACTGGCTGGACCTGCTGATGACCCACCGCGTGCAGCCCACCTTCCCCGCCGACCGCATCACCGTGGTCCACGACTGGCCCGCCTCGCAGTGCGCGCTGGCGAAGGTCCGCGACGGCGACCCGCCGGTGGCCGAGCGCTTCGAGCTGTACCTCGGGACGTTCGAGCTGGCCAACGGCTACCACGAGCTGACCGACGCGGACGAGCAGCGCCGCCGCTTCCAGCGCGACGGGCGGGTGCGCCAAGCGCGCGGCGCGGTGCTGCCGCCGGTGGACGAGCGCCTGCTGGCGGCGCTGCGCGCCGGGCTGCCCGCTTGCGCCGGCGTCGCGTTGGGCGTGGAGCGCCTGCTGATGGCGCTGGCAGGCACCGACCGCATCGCCGACGTGCTGGCGTTCGAGTTCTCCCGCGCCTGAGGTGCCGGGCGGGCGCGCGACGGCGTTCAGCCTGCCGCCACCCCCGCGGGCGAGAATCGGCGCATGCGAAGCACTCGCCAGGCGGCAACGGGTAACGCGGCATGCGCACGGGCCGGCCGGCGTGGGCGGCTGGGGGCGCGCATCGCCGGGCTGTGCGCCGTGGCATGGCTGGGCACCGCGCCGGACGTGGCGGCGGCCGGGCGCGACGGCGTGGTGCGCTGCGAGTCCGGGGACATGCGCCGCATGCATTGCCCGATGGACACGGCCGGGGGCGTCGTACTGGTGCGCCAGCTGTCGGAAAGCCCCTGCATCCGCGAGACCGGCTGGGGCGTGGACCGGCATGGCGTGTGGGTGGCGCTGGGCT
>DASRYN010000110.1:0-10402 GCA_035687185.1 Pseudoxanthomonas sp.
AGCTGTTCGCCGACGGCGCGCACCTGCCGCTGCCGGTGCACGGCCCGGCCGCCGCGCACGCGGTGGCCTTCGCCCGCCGCTGGCGCGGCCGGTCGCTGGTGGTCGTCGTGCCGCGCCACGTGGGCGCGTGGCTGGCCGACCGCGCCGCGCCGCGCATCGACGCCGCGCACTGGCGTGACACCGCCTTGACCGTGCCGCGCGCAAGGTATCGCGACCTGTTCGGCGGCCAGGTGCCCGGCACCGCCCGCCGCCTGCCACTGGGCGCGCTGCTGCAGGGCGTCCCCGTCGCCGTGCTGGTGCCCGACTGACCGACACATGGATTCCGAGACCCGCCAGGCGCGCATCCGCGAACTCGCCCGCGAGATATGGGAGGCCGAGGGCCGCCCCGAGGGACAGTCGCTGCGCCACTGGGGCATGGCCGAGCGGCTGGTGGAGGCCGAGGAACGCGCCGCCGCGCTGGCGACGGGCGAGCGCCGGCATGGCCAGTAGAAGGAGAAGCGCAGGGATGCCCCCGCCGCCGCGTTCCGTCGCCCGCTCCCGCGTCCGCGAAGGCCGCCCCTACCCGCTGGGCGCGACCTGGGACGGCCTGGGCGTGAACTTCGCGCTGTACTCGGTGCACGCCACGCGGGTGGAGCTGTGCCTGTTCGACGCCCGCGGGCGCGAGACCGAGCGCATCGCCCTGCCCGAGTACACGGACGAGATCTGGCACGGCTACCTGCCCGACGCGCGGCCGGGCCAGCTGTACGCCTACCGCGTGCACGGTCCCTACGAGCCCGACGCCGGCCACCGCTTCAACCCGCACAAGCTGCTGCTGGACCCGTACGCCAAGCAGATCGTCGGCCGGCTGCGCTGGTCGCCGGCCATCTTCGGCTACACCCTGGGCCACCGCGACCGCGACCTGAGCTTCGACCGCCGCGACAGCGCCGCGTTCGTGCCGCGCTGCGCGGTGGTGGACCCGGGCTTCACCTGGGGCCACGACCGGCGCCTGGAGATCCCCTGGAACCGCACCGTGATCTACGAGGCCCACGTGCGCGGCCTGACCATGGCCCACCCGGAGGTGCCCGAGGGCGTGCGAGGCACCTTCGCCGGGCTGATGAACGACGCGGTCATCGAGCACATCCGCTCGCTGGGCGCGACCACGCTGGAGCTGCTGCCGGTGCACAGCTTCGTCCACGACCAGCACCTGCTCGAGCGCGGCCTGCGCAACTACTGGGGCTACAACACGCTCTCGTTCTTCGCGCCGCACCCCGAGTACCTCTCCGGCAGCGGCATCGCCGAGTTCAAGCAGATGGTGGCGCGGCTGCACGCCGCCGGGCTGGAGGTGGTGCTGGACGTGGTCTACAACCACACCGCCGAAGGCAACGAGCTGGGCCCCACGCTGTGCTTCCGCGGCATCGACAACGCCAGCTACTACCGCCTGGCGCCGGACCGGCGCTACTACATCAACGACACCGGCACCGGCAATACCTTCGACCTGACCAACGCCGGCACGCTGCGCATGGTCAACGACTCGCTGCGCTACTGGGCCGCCCAGATGCACGTGGACGGTTTCCGCTTCGACCTGGCCACCGTGCTGGCGCGCGAGCGCGACGGCTTCAACCCGCGCTGCGGCTTCCTCGACTCGGTGCGCCAGGACCCGCTGCTGAGCCAGGTCAAGCTCATCGCCGAGCCCTGGGACGTGGGACCGGGCGGCTACCAGCTTGGCCAGTTCCCGCCCGGCTGGGCCGAGTGGAACGACCGCTTCCGCGACACGGCGCGCGCGTTCTGGCGCGGCGACGAGGGGCAGCTGCCGGAGCTGGCCACGCGCCTGACCGGCTCGGCCGACCTGTTCGACCGCCGCGGCCGCCGGCCCACGGCCTCGGTCAACTTCGTCACCGCGCACGACGGCTTCACCCTGCGCGACCTGGTCAGCTACGACGGCAAGCACAACGAGGCCAACGGCGAGGACAACGCCGACGGCACCGACCACAACCTCTCGGCCAACCACGGCGCCGAGGGCGAAACCGACGACGCGGCGATCAACGCACTGCGCCGCCGCCAGCAGCGCAACCTGCTGGCCACGCTGCTGCTGTCGCAGGGCACGCCGATGCTGCTGGCCGGCGACGAGTTCGGCAACAGCCAGGGCGGCAACAACAACGCCTACTGCCAGGACAACGAGACCGGCTGGCTGGACTGGAACGGGCTGCGCGACGGCCGCTCGCTGGTGCCGTTCGTGCGCCACCTGGCGCGCATCCGCCGCCGCTACCCGCTGCTGCACCGCGGCCGCTTCTTCGACGGCGCGTTCGACGCCGAGCTGGGCTTCAAGGACCTGACCTGGCTGGCGCCGGACGGCACCGAGATGGACGAGGCGCGGTGGCACGACCCGCAGGCGCGGGCGCTGATGATGCGCCTGGATGGCCGCTCGCCGCCCAGCGGCCTGCGCCAGCCGGCGAGCAACGTCACCCTGCTGCTGCTCCTGAACGCGTCCGCGGACGAGGTCGGTTTCCAGCTGCCGGAAGTGGAAGGCGGACGCTGGCGCTGCCTGCTCGACACCACGGAGGAAGCCCCGTGCCGCCGCGCCCTGCAGGACGCGGACACATGGCGCGGGCAGCCGCATTCGCTGGCGCTGCTGGCGGCCGAGGTGCGACGCCCGGACGCGGCCACGCGCGAGGGCGACGACGAGGACGAGTAGGCGCGGCGGCCGGGCGCGCGCTGGCGCCGCGGCCCGGCGCGGGGTGGATCAGGCGGGATCGCCCGGCGTGCCACGCGCGCGGCGGTCCACGAGGTCGTCGGCGGGCTCCGCCGCCGGGTCGTCCGCGGGCGCGGTGCGTTCCTCGGCCGAACGCGGCGCCGGATCGTCCGGGGCGCTGCGCCCGTGGTGCGCGCCCTCCTGCACCACCGGATCGTTGTAGTCGGCGCTGCTGCGCTTGCCGGGCTGGGCGCCGCGCGCGGCCGGGTCCGGCGCTGGCTCGCGGCCGCGCGGCTGCTCGTGGGAAGGAGGCTGGCCAGGCATCGCACGGCTCCCGTTGCTGGACGGCGCCATGCTAGGCGCCTGGCGATGAAGGCCGTGTCGGCGTTCGCGGCCGTGGCCGGCGTGGCGGCCGCTGCAGCAGGTCCAGGCGCGCGTGCCCATGCGTCGGCGGTTCCCTACTCGTGGCTGTCGCCGTTGCCGCGGTCCCGGCCCGCCGGGCGGTCGACGTTCGCGCAGAGCCATTCGACGATGCGGCGGTGGTAGTCCTCGCGGTGGCTCGGCCGGCCGGAACCGGCCAGCTTGTGGTCGCCCTCCGGGTACAGGACCATCTCGCAGCGGCAGCCGGTGCGCCGGACCAGACGGGCGAACAGCTCCTCGACCTGCCCCACCGGGCAGCGCTGGTCGTCCATGCCGTTGAGCAGCAGCACGGCCGCGTTCACCTCGGAGAAGTACTCCAGCGGCGACAGCGCGCGGTAGCGGTCGGTGATGTCGTCGATCTCGCCGCCCATCGCGTACGGAGTGACGTAGAAGCCGGTGTCCGACGTGCCGGCGTGCGACTCGACGTTGGCGATCGGCGCGCTGACCACCGCGGCGCGGAAGCGGTCGCAGCGCCCGGCCGCCCACGCCGCGAGGAAGCCGCCGTAGGACTTGCCGGCGCAGGCTGCGCGCCCGTCGGCCAGTCCCTCGGCCTGCAGCCGGTCGAGGATGGCCAGGTGCTGCGGCAGGTCCAGATCGCCCCAGCGGCCGCGCAGGCGCTTGGCGAAGGCATCGCCGTAGCCGCCCGAGCCCACGCTGTTGGGCGCCACCACCAGCCAGCCCAGCGCGCACAGCCGGTACCAGTACATGTGGCTGGCGAAGTCCATCAGCGCCACGCTCTGCGGCCCGCCGTGCATGTCGAACAGCACCGGGTAGGGCGGCTGGAAGTGCGCAGGCGGCCGCAGGACCCACGCCTCGATGCACTCGCTGCCGCCGTCGCCATCGGGCACCTGGAACCGGCGCAGGCTGCAGCGCGGGCGATGGCGCCGGCGCATCCACGCGCGGTTGAACGCGGTCAGGCGCCGCTCGGCTTCGCCGTCCCAGTCGCAGACGCAGACCTCCTCGGGCCAGCACATGCTGGCCGAAGCGAAAGCCAGGCCCGACTCGCACGCGGCCAGGTGCGAGACCTGCTTCAGGCCGCGCCGCAGGAAGCGCACGTGGCCGCCGTGGACGTCGACCACGGCGATCTCGAACAGGGCGCCGCGGTTGCCGACGGTGGCGATGCGGTCGCCGACCGCGTTCCAGGCGATGTCGCTGCCTTCCACGTGCAGCGTGTCGCCGCCCAGCTGCTCCAGCGAATCGCCGGCAACCTCGAAGCTGTACAGCCGCCCGAGCGAATCACCGGGTTCGCGATTGCCGCAGAAGGCGATGCGCCGGCTGTCGGGCGACCAGGTCGCGCCGGAGACCGTGGCGAAACCGCGCGTGAGCTGGCGTGCCTGGCTGCCGTCGGCCGCGGCCAGCCACAGCTCGCTGCGGTGGCGCTGCGCGCCGTCGGACGCGGTGCACGCGTAGACGAGGTGGCTGCCATCGGGCGACCACTCGCCGCCGGAGACGTTGAAGTCGCCCGCGGTGAGCATCTGCGGGCCGGAACCGTCCACCGGGATCGCGCACAGGTGGGTGCGGGAACCGACGGTGGGGCCGCTGCCGTCGAGCTTGTACGGCAGGTAGGTGACCACCACCGGGCGGGATTCGCGGTTCGGGTCGTCCAGCGCGTCCTCGGCATGCGGCACCTCGACCGTGGCCAGCAGCCGCGCGCCGTCGGACGACCATTGCAGCAGGCTCTTGATCTTCGCGTCGCCGCTGTCGACGCGGCGGGCCTCGCCGCCGTCCAGCGGAAGCAGATAGACCTGGTCCTGGGCGTCGCCGTCGCGCTTGCTGAGGAACGCCACGCTGCGCCCGTCGCGCGAAAGCAGCGCGGACGAAGCCGGGAACTGGTCGCTGGTCAGCGCGCGCGGCGCGCCGCCTTCGCGCGCATCGGCCACCCAGACGGTGGTGCCGTAGTCGTCCTGTTCCCTGCGCGGCCGGGAAAGGACCAGAACCAGCGTGGCCTGGTCGGCATGCCCGCTCAAGGATGAAATCTTGGAGTGCCGGTAAAGATCCTCGACGGCAAGGTCCTGCATCTCCGCTCCCTGCGATGCGGCATGGTTGCCGGAGCGCCCGGCCGAAGCCGGGCGCCGGCGTGGGCCTTAACGGCGCTCTTCGCGATCGTTGCGCTGTTCGCGCTCGTTCCGCTCTTCACGCTCGTTGCGCTGCTCCTGCTGCCTCTGCTGGCCGCCGCCGCGCTGGTTGTCGTTCTGGCCCTGCTGGCCCTGCTGGCCCTGCTGACCCTGCTGGCCCTGCTGGTTCTGCTGGCCCTGCTGGTTCTGCTGGCCCTGGTTCTGGTTGTTAGCCATCTCGGTTTCTCCTCGTTTGGCCGATCCTCGACGGTGCGATCGCTCCGTCGTCCGGCGCGACCAATCTGCGCGGACGCCGCGCAAGGCACCGTGTATTTCCCGTGGGTTCCGGGTGAAGACCTTCAGCTACCTTGCCGGGAAGAAGATGGCGGAAACGCGGGTGCCGACGAGCCGATCGCCGCCGCCGGCCCGGAAGAGCGGCCGGCCGGCGGCATGTTCATCATCAGCGGGGTATCGCGGCGCGCTTCGGCTGGCCGGGAAGGCCGCGGGCCAACCCGGCGCGTTCCCGGCGACTCCGGGCTTCAGCCTGCTCCGTCGCTGCACGATGCCGTGGAGCCAGCCCATGCGGCGGTCGACGGCGTGGTGGGCCCACCAGGATTCGAACCTGGAACCAAGGGATTATGAGTCCCCTGCTCTGACCGTTGAGCTATAGGCCCGCAGGCGCGACAGTGTAGTGGATGCGCCCGCCGGGACGCAGCGCCGGCCTGCGGCCAAAAGAAGAAGGCCCCGCGAGCGGGGCCTTCCGTTCCGGTCGCGACCGCCGGCAGGGCGTCAGTCGATGTCCAGGAACGAACGCAGCTGCTCCGAGCGGCTCGGGTGGCGCAGCTTGCGCAGGGCCTTGGCCTCGATCTGGCGGATGCGCTCGCGGGTGACGTCGAACTGCTTGCCGACCTCTTCCAGGGTGTGGTCGGTGTTCATGTCGATGCCGAAGCGCATGCGCAGCACCTTGGCCTCCCGCGGGGTCAGGCCGGCCAGCACCTCGCGCACCGTCTCCTGGAGGTTGATGTTGGTGGTGGTGTCGATCGGGGACTCCACGTTGGTGTCCTCGATGAAGTCGCCCAGGTGCGAGTCCTCGTCGTCGCCGATCGGGGTCTCCATGGAGATCGGCTCCTTGGCGATCTTCATCACCTTGCGGATCTTGTCCTCGGGCATGTCCATCTCCTTGGCCAGCTCCTCCGGCGTGGCCTCGCGGCCGTACTGCTGGAGCATCTGGCGGGAGATGCGGTTGAGCTTGTTGATCGTCTCGATCATGTGCACCGGGATGCGGATGGTGCGCGCCTGGTCGGCGATCGAGCGGGTGATCGCCTGGCGGATCCACCAGGTGGCGTAGGTCGAGAACTTGTAGCCGCGGCGGTACTCGAACTTGTCCACCGCCTTCATCAGGCCGATGTTGCCTTCCTGGATCAGGTCCAGGAACTGCAGGCCGCGGTTGGTGTACTTCTTGGCGATGGAGATCACCAGGCGCAGGTTGGCCTCGACCATTTCCTTCTTGGCCTTGCGCGCCTTGGCCTCGCCGTAGGCCATCTGCCGGCTGATCTCCTTGATGTCGGCCAGGTCCAGGCACATGGCCTGCTCGACGGCGATGGTGGCCTGCTGCTCGGCGACGATCTGGTCCTTGACCTCGCGCAGCGCCGAGGACCATTTCTGCTTGCGCTTGAGGACCTCGTCCACCCACTCCAGGTTGGTCTGGTTGCCTTCCCAGGCGCGGATGAAGTCCTTGCGCGGCATGCGGGCCACGTTGGTGGCCAGGTGCAGCACGCGGCGCTCGTGCTCCTTGATCTCGGTCATCACGTCGCGGAGCTTGCGGGTCAGCACCTCGGTCAGCGGCAGCGGCAGCTTGAAGGTGACGAACAGCTCGGCCATTTCCGCGCGCAGCTTGACCACGTTCTTGGCCTGCGCACCGGACTTGGCGTGCGCCTTCTTGAACTTGGCGTAGGCGGCGGCCAGCAGCTCCATGCGGCGCGCGACCTCGGCCGGATCCGGGCCGGTCGGGGCGGCGTCGGCCTCGTCGGCGGCGGCGACCTCTTCCTCGTCCTCGTCCTCGTCGGCGGCATCGTCGGCCACGTCCTCGACCGGGATGGCCTCCGGCTCGGGAGTCTCCTCGACCAGGTCGTTGAAGCCGACCACGACCTCGGCCAGGCGCTTCTTGCCGGCCTTGTGCAGCTCGTACTCCTCCAGCAGCATCTCGATCGACCACGGGAAGCTGCCCAGCGCCGCCTGCACCTGGCCCAGGCCTTCCTCGATGCGCTTGGCGATGGCGATCTCGCCCTCGCGGGTGAGCAGCTCGACCGTGCCCATCTCGCGCATGTACATGCGCACCGGGTCGGTGGTGCGGCCGCCCTCGGAGTCCAGCGCGGTCAGCGCGGCGGCGGCTTCCTCGGCGGCGGTGTCGTCGATCTCGCGGTTGCCGGTGTTGCCGTCGTTGAGCAGCAGGGTCTCGGCGTCGGGCGCGACCTCGTGCACGTCGATGCCCATGCCGTTGATCATGCCGATGATGTCTTCGATCTGCTCCGGATCGACCAGGTCGTCGGGCAGGTGGTCGTTGACCTCGGCGTAGGTCAGGTAACCTTGCTCCAGACCCTTGCTGATGAGCTGCTTGATTTCCGATTGCTGGGCTGGGCGTTCGTTGGCCATGTGCAGTGCGCCACCGTGCGGTGTGGGATGAAGTGAACCTAGCATTATAACAGCGGGCCCGGCAGGGGGCCGGTCCGACCTTGTGCGTCAACGACTTGCGGGCTTCCCGTTCAGCCTTGTCACGCCCGCAGCAGGAAGGTCACGGGGCCGTCGTTGACCAGGCTCACCACCATATGGGCGCCGAAGCGGCCGGTTTCCACCCGGCCGGCATGCTGCGCGCGGCAGGCCTGGACCAGCTGGTTGAAACGCGGTTCAGCCTCGGCGGGCGGGGCCGCGGTGCTGAAGCCGGGGCGCATGCCCGAGTCGGTGTCCGCGGCCAGGGTGAACTGGCTCACCAGCAGCAGGCCGCCGCCGGTGTCGGCCAGGGCGCGGTTCATCCTGCCGGCATCGTCGGCGAAAACGCGGTAGCCGAGCAGCTTCCTGGCCATCCGTTCGACCTGCGCCGGGCCGTCGCCGGGCTGCACGCCGACCAGCGCCAGGAGGCCGGGGCCGATCTCGCCCACGGTCTGGCCTTCGACCTGGACCGAGGCCTGGGTGACGCGCTGGATCAGGGCGAGCATGGGGAGGCAACCGGGGGCGGGCCGCACAGCATCGGGCGCGGCGGCCTGCGTGTCATCCCCGGCCGACGCGCCGGCTAGACTGGGCGGCCATGTCCGCCGAACGCAAAGCCCGCCTCCTGGTCGCCGCCGCCGCGGTGCTCGGCCGCCTGCCCTGGCCCTGGATCTACCGCCTGGGCGACGCCATGGCCGCGCTCTGGCGCCGGCTGGACGCGCGCGAGAGCCGGGTGGCGCGGCGCAACCTGGAGCTGGCCTTCCCCGGGATGGACCCGGCCGCGCGCGAGGCCCTGCACCGCCGCGTCCTGCGCACCACCGCGCGCCAGGCGCTGGAGACGCTCAAGCTGTGGACCCGGCCGCCGCAGGAGAACCTGGCGCGGCTGCTGCGCGAGCGCCACGGCGAGCCGCTGTACGACGCGGCGCTGGCATCCGGGCGCGGCGTGATCGTGGCCGCGCCGCACTTCGGCAACTGGGAGCTGCTCAACCAGTGGCTGGCCTCGCGCGGGCCCATCGCCATCGTCTACCGGCCGCCGGAGTCGGAGGTGGGCGATGCCTTCCTGCAGCAGGTGCGCGGGCTGGACAACGTGCGCCAGGTGCGCGCCGAGGGCCCGGCCGTGCGCCAGCTGTGGAAGGTGCTCAAGGACGGCGGCGCGGCGGGCATCCTGCCCGACCAGCAGCCCAAGGCCGGCGACGGCGAATTCGCCCCGTTCTTCGGCGTGCAGGCGCTGACCATGACCCTGCTGCCGCGGCTGGCCGAGCGCACCGGCGCCACCGTGCTGCTGGCCTGGTGCGAACGCATCGGCGACGGCCCGGGCTTCGCCCTGCACGTGGAGCCGGCGCCGGCCGCCATTGCCGACCCCGACCCGCGGGTCGCGGTGGCCTGCCTCAACGCCGAGGTCGAGCGCATCGCCCGCCGCGACCTGGGCCAGTACCAGTGGACCTACAAGCGCTACACCCTGCGCCCGCCCGGCAGCGGCGAGCCCAATCCCTACCGGGCGCCACGCTGAGGCACGCTGCCACGGCGCGGCGCGAACGCTTACGATCCGGCTTCCGCCGCCGCCGAACGCCGCCGTGAACGACGCCCAGGACGCACCGCCGCCCGCCGCACCGCCTCCCCTTCCCGCGGCACCGGACTGGCAGCCGCTGCCGCCGCGCGGCGCGCTGCTCTACGCGCTGGGCGCGGCCGCGGCCCTGGCCGTGCCGCTGGGCCTGGGCCTGGGCTTGGCCGGCGCGACCCTGCTCGACCTGCCGCGGCTGCCGGCCATCGCCGGCGCGGCGCTGCTGGGCCTGGCGCTGGGGGCAGCCATCGGCCTGCTGCGGCACCGGCGCATCGGCTGGAAGCTCGACGCCGACGGCTTCGCTACCCGTCGCGGGGGCCTGTGGCGCAACGAGACCCTGGTGCCGGTCTCGCGGGTGCAGCACCTGGACCTGGAACGCGGCCCGCTGGAGCGCCGGCTGGGCCTGGCCACGCTGGTGGTGCACACCGCCGGCACGCGGCTGGCCGCGGTGCGGCTGCCGCTGCTGGCGCTGGCGGATGCCGAGGCGCTGCGCGCGCACCTGGCGCGCCAGGTCGAGGCCGACGACGCGCTGTGAACGCGGCCGCCGACATCCCCGCGCCGCCCGCCGACCGGCGCCTGCATCCGTGGTCGTGGCTGTTCGTGCTGCTGCAGCAGTTGCGGCAGTTCGTGGTGCCGCTGCTGGTGCTGCTGTTCGCCGGTCGTCGCAACGGCCCGGGCGAGTTCGCCGACTGGGCACCGCTGCTGGGCGTGGTGGTGCTGGTGGCGGTGGCGGTGCTGCAGTACTTCACCTACCGCTACCGCGTCGGCGCCGACGGCATCAGCATCCGCAGCGGGCTGCTGCAGCGCACGCAGCGCGAGATCCCCTTCGCCCGCATCCACAACGTGGCCCTGCACCAGTCGCTGCTGCACCGGCTGTTCGGCGTGGCCGAAGTACGCCTGGAATCGGCCGGCGGGCAGAAACCGGAGGCGCAGATGCGCGTGCTGGGCCTGGCCGACGCGCTGGCGCTGGAGCGGCAGGTGCGCACGCGCGGCACG
>DASRYN010000111.1:0-2266 GCA_035687185.1 Pseudoxanthomonas sp.
CTGGCGGGCATCGTCGCCGACAACCTGGCCGCCGAGGCCATGCTGGCCGACGCCGCCACGCTGGCCGCCCCGGCCGACGGCGTGGCGCACCTGGGCGGGCGCGACTGGCGCTGGCGGCGCACGGCCACCGTCACCGGCGCGGACGGGCTGCTGCGGGTGGACATCGTGGTCGTCGGCGAGGACGGCGGCCAGGCCGCCGATGCGTGGGTGTTCCGGTGAAGGCGCGCGGCTTCACCCTGGTCGAAGTGCTGGTCGCGCTGGCGGTGTTCGCCCTGCTCGCGGCCGCGGCGGTGGCCATCCTGGCCTGGGCCGGGGACCAGCAGGCCGCGCTGCGCGCGCGCATGGAGCGGCTGGGCGAGCTGCAGCGGGCGCATGCGCTGCTCAAGGCCGACCTGTCGCAGGCCGCGGTGCGGCGCACGCGGTTGCCGGACGGCGGTATCGCGCGCAACGCCTTCGACACCGCGCCGCCGGGCGACCTGTCGCGGCCGTTGCTGGGCTTCGTGCGCCGCGGCCGCGAGAACCCGGACGCCGAACCGCGCGCCTCGCTGCAGTACGTGGAGTACCGCGTGGTCGACGGCCGGCTGGAGCGCAGCGCGCGCCCGGCCCTGGACGGCACCGCTGCGGCCGCGCCGCAGGTGCTGCTGACCGGCGTGGAGGACGTGCGTGCCGGCTTCTACTCGCACCGGCAGTGGAGCGACGGCTGGATCGGCGGGGCGCAGGCGCTGCCGCGCGCGGTGCGTCTGGACCTGCGCCTGCGCGACTTCGGCCCGGTGCGCCAGGTGTTCGTGCTGCCGGAGGCCCCGCCGTGAGCGCGCGCCGTCCCGCCCGCCAGTCCGGCACCGCGCTGCTGTCGGTGCTGCTGATGGCCGCGCTCATGGGCGTGCTGGTGGTGGCGATGCTGGACGACATCCGCTTCGGCCTGCGCCGCACCGCCAACGCCGACGCGATGGCGCAGGCGCAGCGCTTCGCCTTGGGCGCCGAGGCGCTGGCGCGGCGCAAGGTCGCGGCGCTGGCGCGCGAGGACGTGGCCGTGGCCGCCTGGAATGGCCGGCCGCTGGCGTTTCCCGTCGAGCACGGCCTGGTCCGCGCACGGCTGCGCGACGGCAGCGACTGCTTCAACCTCAACAGCGTGGTGGAAGGCGCCGCCGGCCAGTGGCGCCGGCGCGAGCTGGGCGTGCGCCAGTACGTGGCGCTGCTGCAGGCGCTGGATTTCAGTGCGGCGCAGGCGCAGGCGCTGGCCGACGCGCTGGCCGACTGGATCGACAGCGACCACCGCCGCGCGCCGCTGGGCGCCGAGGACGGCAGCTACGCCGCGCTGCAGCCCCCCTACCGCACTGGCGGCACGCTGCTGGCCGAAGCCAGCGAGCTGCGCGCCGTGCAGGGCTACACGCCGCTCGTGTACGCGCGCCTGCGTCCGTACGTGTGCGCGCTGCCGCGGCCGGACCTGTCGCCGGTCAACGTCAACGCCCTGGCCCCGGCGCGCGCGCCGGTGCTGAGCATGCTCACCTTGGGTGCGCTGACCCCGGCGCAGGCGCGCCGGGTGCTGGAGTCGCGCCCGGCCCGCGGCTGGCGCGACGCGGCCGCCTTTTGGGCCGACCCGGCGCTGCTGCAGGCGCCGGTGCCCAACGAGGTCTACGACCAGGTGTCGCTGCGCAGCCACTGGTTCGTGCTCGACGCCGAGGTCGAGTACGCCGGCGCGCAGGTCGTCCTCAGCGCGCTGCTGGAACAGGACGGCAGCCGCGAAGCACGCCTGGCCGCCCGCCGCTGGACCCGAGACGAATGATGAAACCGCCTTCCGCCACCCGCTTGACCCTGCTCGCGCGCGACCCGGCGCAGCCTTCCACCTGCCTGCGCATCGACCCGTCCGGGCGCATCCTCGCGCGGCAGCCGCTGCTTCCGGGGCAGGCACCGCCGCCGCCTCCGGGCGAGTCCGTGCGCGAGGTCGTGGCCGTGCCCGGCGAGTCGGTGCGGCTGCTGTGGCTGGAGCTGCCCGCGCGCCATCCGGCGCAGGCGCTGGCCGCCGCGCGGTTGCAACTGGAGGACCACGTCGCCGGTGCGGTCGAGGGACTGCACGTGGCCATCGCGCCGGCGGCCGCCGGCCCGCGCCTGCTGGGCGCGGTGGAGGACGCCACCCTGCGCGGCTGGCTGCAGCGTTGCGCACAACTGGGCATCTCGCCGCACGCGGTGGTGCCGGACTGCCTGCTGCTGCCCGAGGCCGACGACGGCACGCTGCTCGCCGCGCCGGCCGGGGACATGCTGGCCGTGC
>DASRYN010000112.1:0-5152 GCA_035687185.1 Pseudoxanthomonas sp.
GAAGGCTCCCTGCTGGGTGGCTACGGCCTGCTGCTCGGCGCCCTGCTCTGGGCCCTGCCCCCGCCGTTCGACCATCCGCTGGGCGGCTGCTGGACCAGCGGCTGATGCTGGCCGGCCTGATGATGTGGGTGGTGCTGCGCCTGCCGTGGCGGTGGTCGGCCCCGCTGATCGCCGCGATGATGGTGCTGCTGGTCTACCTGGTGGGCGCCGGCACCCGCTTCGGGCTGCGCACCGACGCGCTGCAGCTCCTGCAGATCGGCTTCGAGATGAGCATGGCCCAGCAGCTGATGGTGCTCACCCAGATCATCGGCCGCGACAACCGCCGGGTGGTGGCGCGGCTGGCCGAGGAAAGCCGCCGCGACGGGCTCAGCGGCGTGCCCAACATCAACGCCCTGCGCCACGACATGGCCGCGCGCGCCGAGCCGCCGGCCGAGATCGCCTGCCTGGGCGTGGAGCACCTGGACAGCCTGATGGCCGGCTTCGGCCTGCCGGCGCAGGAGGCGCTGACCGCCGCCCTGCACCGCCACCTCGGCCCGGAGGTGCAGGCGTATACCCTGGGCATGGGCCGCTTCGTGCTGGTGCCGCAGGCGCCGCAGGTGGCCTCGCAGTCGCTGCTGGCGCGGGTGGAGCAGTTCGAGTTCCGCTACGCCGACGCGCGCATGCGCATCGAGCCGCACCTGGGCGTCTCCCCGTTGCGCGACGGCAGCCCGCAGGCGCTGGAGCTGGCCCTGCATGCGGCCTACGGCGCCATGCAGTGCGCGCGCGACCGCGGCGAGACCGCGCCGGTGTTCTCCCAGGGCCGCGCCGACCCGGCCGTGCTGCGCGCCATGCTGGAGACCCATTCGCTGGCGCTGTCGCTGCTGCGCCGCCGCCAGATCGAGCTGCACGTGCAGCCGATCCGCCGCCTGCGCGGCGACGGCCAGGCCATGGCCGAGATCCTCTGCCGCCTGCGCCTGGACGACGGCCGCCTGCTGATGCCGCACGAGTACATGGCCGAGCTGGAGGCCAGCCGCGGCGTGGTCGAGCTGGACCGCGCGGTGGTCGAGCGGCTGCTGGCCTGGATGCGCGACCACCCCGGCCCGCTGCCGTTCCGCCGGCTGGCGGTGAACCTGACCGGCCGCAGCCTGGTCTCCGAGCAGTTCCGCAACTGGCTGCTGTACCAGATCGACGCCATGCCCGGCTGCGCGGCGCGGCTGTGCTTCGAGATCACCGAGCGCGCCATCGCCGGCGGCGTGGCCCAGGTGCGGCCGCTGCTGGACGGGCTCAGCCAGCGCGGCTGCCTGATCGCGCTGGACGACTTCGGCACCGGCATGCAGAGCTTCGAGCGCCTGCAGCAGCTGCCCATCGACCTGATCAAGATCGACGGCGGCTTCATCCGCAACATGGCGGTCAACCCGCGCGACCGCGACCTGGTCCGGGCCATGGTCGCCATCGCGCGCGCGTACCAGGCCGAGACCGTGGCCGAGTACGTGGAGGACGCGCGCATCGTGGCCGAGCTGGACGGACTGCAGGTGGACTGGATCCAGGGCTACCACGTCGGCCGCCCGCAGCCGCTGGCGGCGCTGGCCGCGTCCACCGCCGGGGAACCGGCGCCCGCCGCCGCCGCGGTGTCCACGGCCCCGGCCGCGCCCGCCGGCTGAGCCCCCGCGCCGCGCTGGAACGCGGCTTGCATCGCCTGCGCCCGACCCCCGGGCGCAGGAGCCTGCCATGGCCGAGAACGAGGACGGCCAGGAACGCACCGAACAACCTACCGCCAAACGCCTGCGCCAGGCCCGCGAGCGCGGCGACATCCCGCGCTCGCGCGAGCTGGCCACCGCCGCGGTGTTCGGCGCCGGCGTGGTGGCGCTCATGGCCGCCGGCCCGATGCTGGGACGCGGCGCGCTGGGCTGGATGCGCGGCGCGCTCAGCCCGGACCCGGGGCTGCTGGAGGCGCCCGAGCGGCTGTTCGCGCACATGGGCGAGCTGCTGCTGAAGCTGCTGCTGGTGGCCTCGCCGCTGGTGGCCGTGTGCCTGCTGGCGGCCTTCGCCGCGCCGCTGGCGCTGGGCGGCTTCAACGTGGCCGGCGAATCGCTGGTCCCCAACCTCTCGCGGCTGGACCCGCTGGCCGGGCTCAAGCGCATCTACGGCGCCGAGAGCCTGGCCGAGCTGGTCAAGTCGCTGCTGCGCGTGGCGCTGGTGGGCGGGGCCGCCGGCCTGGCGCTGGCCTACGGCATGGACGTGCTGCGGGCCATGCCCAACCAGGGCCTGGAGGAGGCCGCGCGCACCGGCCTGCACTTCGCCGCCACCCTGCTGCTGGCCACCGCCGGCGCGCTGTTCCTGCTGGCGGCCATCGACGCCCCGTACCAGAAGTGGAACTGGACGCGGAAGCTGAAGATGACCCGCCAGGAGCTGCGCGAGGAACTGAAGGAGAGCGAGGGCAACCCGCAGGTCAAGGGCAAGATCCGGCAGATGCAGTTCCAGCTGTCGCAGCGGCGGATGATGGAGGCCGTCCCGACCGCGGACGTGATCGTGGTCAACCCCACCCACTACGCGGTCGCGCTCAAGTACGACGGGGGCACCATGCGCGCACCCACCCTGGTGGCCAAGGGCGTGGACGAGATGGCCTTCCGCATCCGCGAAGTGGCCGATCGCCACCGGGTGGCGGTGGTCTCCGCCCCGCCTCTGGCACGCGCCTTGTATCGGGAGGGTCAGCTCGGCAAGGAAATCCCCGTGAGACTGTACGCCGCCGTCGCCCAGGTCCTGTCCTACGTGTACCAGCTGCGCGCCTGGCGCGCCGGCGCCGCGGCCGCCCACCCGCAGCTGGGCCCGGTCGCGGTGGACGAGTTCCCCGAGGGTGAGGGCCGGTGAGCGCGGTGGCCTCCCCGCCGCTGTCGCGCCGCCTGCTGGAGCTGGCCCGCAACGGCCTGGGCGCGCCGCTGATCGTGCTGGCGATGCTGGCCATGGTGGTGGTGCCGCTGGCGCCGCCGGTGCTGGACGCGCTCTTCAGCTTCAACATCGCCATCTCGCTGGTGGTGCTGCTGGCGGTGGTCTACGTGCAGCGGCCGCTGGACTTCACCATCTTCCCCATCGTGCTGCTGACCACCACGATGCTGCGCCTGGCGCTGAACGTGGCCTCCACCCGCGTGATCCTGCTCAACGGCCAGGACGGGCACGAGGCGGCGGGCAAGGTGATCGCGGCCTTCGGCGAGTTCGTGGTCGGCGGCAACTACGCCGTGGGCATCGTCGTCTTCGCGATCCTGACCATCATCAACTTCGTGGTCATCACCAAGGGCGCCGGGCGCATTTCCGAGGTGACGGCCCGCTTCATCCTCGACGCCATGCCCGGCAAGCAGATGGCGATCGACGCCGACCTCAACGCCGGCCTGCTGACCCGCGAGGAGGCCAAGGCCCGCCGCGAGGAGGTGCGCGAGGAGGCCGACTTCTACGGCGCGATGGACGGCGCCAGCAAGTTCATCCGCGGCGACGCCATCGCCGGCATCCTGATCCTGCTGATCAACCTGGTCGGCGGCCTGGCCGTGGGCGTGCTCCAGCACGACATGCCGGTGGCCGACGCGGCCGCCACCTACACCCTGCTCTCCATCGGCGACGGCCTGGTGGCGCAGCTGCCGGCGCTGCTGGTCTCCACCGCGGTGGCGATGCTGGTCACCCGCGCCTCGCGTGCGCAGGACATGGCCGGGGCCATGATGGGCCAGGTGTTCGGCCAGCACCGGGCGCTGGCCATCGCCGCCGGCATCCTGGTGGCGGTGGGGCTGGTACCGGGCATGCCCAACGTCGCCTTTTTGACGCTGGGCGCGCTGCTGGGCTTCTGCGCCTGGAAACTGTGGCAGCGCGAGCAGCGGCTGCGCGCCGCCGACGGCGCCGCCGCGGCGACGCTGCCGGCCGCAGGCGGCCCGGCGCCGACGGCCGAGCTGGACTGGGACGAGCTGCGCCCGGTCGACCCGCTGGGCCTGGAGGTCGGCTACCGGCTGATCCCGCTGGTGGACAAGGCCCAGGGCGGCGAGCTGATGGCGCGGATCAAGGCCGTGCGCCGCAAGCTGACCCAGGAGATCGGCTTCCTCGTGCCGCCGGTGCACATCCGCGACAACCTCGAACTGCCGGCCACCCACTACCGCCTGCTGGTGCACGGCGTCCCCGTGGCCACCGCCGAGGTGCACCCGGACCGGGAGCTGGCGCTGGACCCGGGCGGCGCGCTGGGCGCCATCGACGGCATCAAGGGCAAGGACCCGGCCTTCGGGCTGGACGCGGTGTGGATCCTGCCGCACCAGCGCGCCCAGGCCGAGTCGCTGGGCTACACCGTGGTCGATCCCGCCACCGTGGTGGCCACCCACCTCTCGCACCTGGTGCGCGAGCACGCCCCCGAGCTGCTGGGCCACGAGGAGGTGCAGCAGCTGCTGGCCACCCTGGCCAAGAGCGCGCCCAAGCTGGCCGAGGACCTCACCCCCAAGGCGCTGCCGCTGCCGGTGGTGGTGCGGGTGTTGCAGAACCTGCTGGTGGAGCGCATCCCCATCCGCCAGCTGCGGAAGATCGTCGAGGCCCTGGTCGAGCACAGCGCCCACAGCCAGGACCCGGCGGTGCTCACCGCCGCGGTACGCAACGCGCTGGGCCGCTTCATCGTGCAGGAGATCGCCGGGATGTCGCCGGAGCTGCCGGTGTTCACCCTGGCCGCGCCGCTGGAACGGGTCTTGCAGGATTCGGCGCAGGGCAACGGCGCCGCGCTGGTGCCCGGGCTGGCCGAGCGCCTGCAGCAGAGCCTGGCCGTCTGCGCCGGGCGGCAGGAGGCGCGGGGCGAGCCGGCGGTGGTGCTGGTCCCGGCGTCGGTGCGCGCCGCGCTGGCGCGGCTGGTCCGCCACAGCGTGCCCTCGCTGTCGGTGCTGGCCTACACCGAGGTGCCGGAGGACAAGCGGCTGAAGCTGGTCGGCACGATCAGCTGAAGCCGGGATCGGCGGCCCGCGGAAGCGGGCCGGAGGAGAACGACGATGAACCAGATGCATAGCCGCAACACCGCCGCCCACGTGGAGCGAAGTCGCTCCCCCGTTCCCGGACCCCGCATCCCCCACTCCCAATCACGGCGCTCCCCATGAAGATCAAACGTTTCGTCGCCCCGGACATGCGCACCGCGCTGCGCCTGGTCCGCGCCGAGCACGGCCCGGAC
>DASRYN010000113.1:0-7888 GCA_035687185.1 Pseudoxanthomonas sp.
GCCGCAGTCGCGCGCCGCCCGGTCCGCAGGCGCGGGCGCCGACGCTCCCCGCGCCGGCGCCGGGCGTTTTCAGCCGCGCGCCGCCTCAGCGCAGCCCGGTCTCGGCGCGGGCGATCACCAGGCGCTGGATCTCGCTGGTGCCCTCGTAGATCTCGGTGATCTTGGCATCGCGGAAGTAGCGCTCCAGCGGCATCTCCTTGGAATAACCCATGCCCCCGTGGATCTGCACCGCCTGATGGGTGATCCACATCGCCGCCTCCGAGGCGGTCAGCTTGGCCATCGCGGCCTCGGCCGAGAACGGCCTGCCCTGGCCCTTGAGCCACGCCGCGCGCAGGGTCAGCAGCAACGAGGCGTCCAGCCTGCACTTCATGTTGGCGATCTTGGCCTGGGTCATCTGGAACGTGCCGATCGGCGCGCCGAACGCCTTGCGCTCCTTCACGTAGGCGATGGTGGCCTCATAGGCGGCGCGCGCGATGCCCACCGCCTGCGAGGCGATGCCGATGCGGCCGGAGTCCAGCACGCCCATGGCGATCCTGAAGCCTTCGCCCTCGGCGCCGAGCACGTCGGCCGGCTCGGCCACGTAGTCCTGGAACTCGATCTCGCAGGTGGCCGAGGCGCGAATGCCCAGCTTGGGCTCGGTCTTGCCGCGATGGAAGCCCGGCCGGGTGGTGTCCACGAGGAACGCGGTGATGCCGCGCGCGCCCTTCTCCGGGTCGGTCATGGCGAACAGCACGATGTAGCGCGCCACCGGGCCGGAGGTGATCCAGCTCTTCTTGCCGTTGATGAGGTAGCGGCCGTCGGCCTGCCTCACCGCGCGGCAGCGCATGGCGGTGGCGTCCGAGCCGGACTGCGGCTCGGTCAGCGCGAAGGCGCCGATCTCGCGCCCTTCGGCCACCGCGCGCAGGTGCGTCTGCTTCTGCTCCTCGGTGCCGTGCCTGAGGATGCCGACGCTGAACAGCGAGTTGTTGACCGACATGATGGTCGAGTGGGCCGCGTCGCCCGCGGCGATCTCCACCATCGCCAGCACGTAGCTCACCGGGTCCATGCCGGCGCCGCCGTACTCGGCGGGCACCTCGATGCCCATCAGGCCGTTCTCGCCCAGCAGGCGGATGTTGTCCAGCGGGAACTCGCCGGTGCGGTCGAAATGCTCGGCGCTGGGCGCGATCACGTCCTGGGCGATGCGACGCGCCACGTCCTGCAGCATCAGTTGTTCTTCGGTGAAGCTGAAATCCACGGGTGACCCCTCCGGTCGAGATGTGGATCGATTGTAACCATCCCACCATTCGCATGCGTATGCGGTTGACCGGCCCCGGTCGCGGCGCCAGAATATCTCTATATCGCGATAGGAAGATATTTATGGACCTGGAAGACTGGTCGGCCCGGCTGAAGGTCTTCGCCGACGCCACCCGCGTGCGCCTGCTGGCGCTGCTGGAGCTGGAGGAGCTGACCGTGGCCGAGCTGTCCTCGATCACCCGCCTGGCCCAGCCGCGCGTGTCCACGCACCTGGCGCGGCTGAAGGAAGCGGGCCTCGTGCGCGACCGCCGCGCCGGCGTCTCGGCCTACTACCGCTTCGACGAGACCGCGCTCGACCCGGCCCAGCGCGCGCTGTGGCAAGCGTTGAGCACCGGCAGCGACGACCCGCTGCTGCGCCAGGACGCCGAACGCCTGCCTGCGGTGCTGGCCGCCCGCGCCGCGGACCAGAACTGGGCCGACAGCGTGGCCGGCGACATGGAGCGCCACTATTCCCCGGGCCGCACCTGGGAGGCGCTGGCGCGCAGCGCCCTGCCGCTGATGGAGACCGGCGACGTGCTGGACATCGCCTCCGGCGACGGCGTGCTGGCCGAGCTGCTGGCCCCGCACGCCAAGCGCTACGTCTGCATCGACACCAGCGCGCGCGTGGTCGCCGCCGCCAGCGAGCGCCTGCGCCGGCTGGCCAACGTCGAGGTGCGCGAGGGCGACATGCACGCCCTGCCGTTCCGCGAGGGCAGCTTCGACCTGGTGGTGCTGATGCACGCCCTCACCTACTCGGCCAGGCCGGCCCAGGCCGTGGCCGAGGCGGCGCGGGTGCTGCGCCGCGGCGGCCGCCTGCTGCTGACCAGCCTGGCGCGCCACGAGCACCGCTCCGTGGTGGAGGCCTACGGCCACGTCAACCTCGGCTTCGCGGAGAAGGAACTGCGCCGCTTCGCCGAGAAGGCCGGCCTGCAGGTGGCGACGCTGGAGACGGTGACCCGCGAACGGCGGCCGCCGCATTTCGAGGTGATCTCGCTGATCGGGAGCAAGCCATGAGCCGCGAGCTGCCCTGGCTGCACCCGCGCCGCGTCGCACTGCTCGAGCAGGCGCTGCGCGAGCGCATCCTCGTCATCGACGGCGCCATGGGCACGATGATCCAGCGCCTGGGCCTGGAGGAGGCCGACTACCGCGGCGAGCGCTTCGCCGGGGGCTTCGACCACGCCCGTTCGCCGCAGGACCACGGCCACGGCGCGCAGTGCGGCCACGACCTGAAGGGCAACAACGACCTGCTGCTGCTCACCCGGCCCGAGCTGATCGCCGACATCCACCGCGCCTACCTGGACGCAGGCGCCGACCTGGTGGAGACCAACACCTTCAACGCCACCTCGGTCAGCCAGGCCGACTACCACCTCGAGCACCTGGTCCACGAGCTCAACCGCGCCGGCGCAGCGGTGGCGCGCGCGGCCTGCGACGAGGCGGAGGCGCGCACGCCGGAGCGGCCGCGCTTCGTCATCGGCGTGCTCGGCCCGACCAGCCGCACCGCCTCCATCAGCCCGGACGTCAACGACCCCGGGTTCCGCAACACCAGCTTCGACGAGCTGCGCACGACCTACCGCGAGGCCGTGGAGGGCCTGATCGAAGGCGGCGCCGACACCCTGATGGTCGAGACCATATTCGACACGCTCAACGCCAAGGCCGCGCTGTTCGCCATCGAGGAGGCGTTCGACGCCCGCGGCGCGCGCCTGCCGGTGATGATCTCCGGCACCATCACCGACGCCTCCGGCCGCACCCTGTCCGGCCAGACCGCCGAGGCCTTCCACCACTCGCTGGCGCACGCGCGGCCGCTGTCCATCGGCCTGAACTGCGCGCTGGGCGCGCGCGAGCTGCGGCCGCACGTGGAAGCGCTGGCCGGGGTGGCGCAGGCGCACGTCAGCGCGCATCCCAACGCCGGCCTGCCCAACGCCTTCGGCGGCTACGACGAGACGCCGGAGGAGATGGCCGGGGTGCTGCGCGAGTTCGCCGAGTCCGGCCTGCTCAACCTGGTCGGGGGCTGCTGCGGCACCACGCCCGACCACATCCGTGCCATCGCCGAGGCCGTGCGCGGCCTGCCGCCGCGCCGCCTGCCCGGCGCCGCCCCCCTCGCCGCCTGATCCCGGAACCCGCCCGCCGATGTCCGCGCCCGCCTTCCGCCCCACCCGCCTGTCCGGCCTGGAGCCGCTGGTCATCACCCCGGACCTGCTGTTCGTCAACATCGGCGAGCGCACCAACGTCACCGGCAGCGCGCAGTTCCGCAAGCTGATCAAGGAGGAACGCTACGCCGAGGCGGTGGAGGTGGCGCGGCAGCAGGTGGCCAGCGGCGCGCAGATCCTCGACGTCAACATGGACGAGGGCCTGATCGACTCCGAGAAGGCCATGGTCCGCTTCCTCAACCTGATCGCCGCCGAGCCGGACATCGCCCGCATCCCGGTGATGGTGGACAGTTCCAAGTGGAGCGTGATCGAGGCCGGCCTGAAGTGCCTGCAGGGCAAGGGCGTGGTCAACTCGATCTCGCTCAAGGAGGGCGAGGCGGCCTTCGTCGAGCAGGCGCGCAAGGTGCTGCGCTACGGCGCGGCCACGGTGGTGATGGCCTTCGACGAACGCGGCCAGGCCGACACATGCGAACGCAAGGTGGAGATCTGCACCCGCGCCTACCGCATCCTGGTGGACGAGGTCGGCTTCCCGCCCGAAGACATCATCTTCGACCCGAACATCTTCGCCATCGCCACGGGCATCGAGGAGCACGACAACTACGCGGTGGACTTCATCGAGGCCACCCGCATCATCCGCGCCACGCTGCCGCACTGCCACGTCTCCGGCGGCGTGTCCAACGTCTCGTTCTCCTTCCGCGGCAACGAGCCGGTGCGCCAGGCCATCCACTCGGTGTTCCTGTACCACGCGATCCGGGCCGGGATGGACATGGGCATCGTCAACGCCGGCGCGCTGCCCATCTACGACGACCTGGACCCGGAGCTGCGCGAACGCGTCGAGGACGTGGTGCTCAACCGCCGCCGCGACGCCACCGAGCGCCTGCTGGAGATCGCCGAGAAGTACCGCGGCAGGAAGGGCCAGGCCCAGGCCGAGGACCTGGCCTGGCGGCAGAAGCCGGTGCGCGAGCGCCTGGCGCACGCCCTGGTGCACGGCATCGACCAGTACGTGGAGGCCGACACCGAGGAGGCGCGACAGCAGGCCGCGCGCCCCCTGGACGTGATCGAAGGCCCGCTGATGGACGGCATGAACGTGGTCGGCGACCTGTTCGGCGCCGGCAAGATGTTCCTGCCGCAGGTGGTCAAGTCGGCGCGGGTGATGAAGAAGGCCGTGGCCTACCTGCTGCCCTTCATCGAGGCCGAGAAGCAGCGCACCGGCGACGCCGGCAAGTCCAACGGCAAGATCGTCATGGCCACGGTCAAGGGCGACGTGCACGACATCGGCAAGAACATCGTCGGCGTGGTCCTGGCCTGCAACAACTTCGAGGTGGTGGACCTGGGCGTGATGGTGCCGGCGCAGAAGATCCTGGACACCGCCCGCGCCGAGAACGCGGACCTGATCGGCCTGTCCGGGCTGATCACGCCTTCGCTGGAGGAGATGAGCCACGTGGCGCGGGAGCTGCAGCGCCAGGGCTTCGACATCCCGCTGATGATCGGCGGGGCGACCACCTCGCGCGCGCACACCGCGCTGAAGATCGACCCGCACTACCAGGCGCCCACGGTGTGGGTGAAGGACGCCTCGCGCGCGGTGGGCGTGGCGCAGTCGCTGATCTCGAAGGAACTGCGCCAGGCCTTCGTGGCCGCCAACGACGCCGACTACGCCGAGATCCGCGAACGCCACCGCAACCGCGGCGACGCCAAGCGCCTGGTGCCGCTGGCCAGGGCGCGCGCGCAGCGCTTCGACGGCGGCTGGGACGGCTACGACCCGCCCGCGCCGCGGCAGCCGGGCCTGCACGCCTTCGACGACTACCCGCTCGGCGATCTGGTCGGCTGCATCGACTGGACGCCGTTCTTCGGCGCCTGGGAACTGGCCGGGCGCTTCCCCGCCATCCTCGACGACGAGGTGGTCGGCGCGCAGGCGCGCGACCTGTACCGCGACGCGCAGGCGATGCTGCGGCGGATCGTGGAGGAGAAGTGGCTGACGGCCAGGGCGGTGTTCGGCCTGTGGCCGGCGCAGGCGTCCGGCGACGACGTGCGCGTGCAGACCGGGGCCGGCCCGGCCACCCTGCACTTCCTGCGCCAGCAGGTGGACAAGCCGGCGGACCGGCCGGACTTCTGCCTGGCCGACTTCATCGCCCCGGAAGGCAGCGGCGTGCAGGACTGGATCGGCGCCTTCGCGGTGACCGCGGGCATCGGCATCGACGAGCACGTGGCGCGGTTCGAGGCCGCGCACGACGACTACAACGCCATCCTGCTCAAGTCGCTGGCCGACCGCCTGGCCGAGGCGCTGGCCGAACGCCTGCACCAGCGCGTGCGCACCGAGTTCTGGGGCTACGCGCCGGACGAGGCATTGGACAACGAGGCGCTGATCGCGGAGAGGTACGTGGGCATCCGCCCGGCGCCCGGCTACCCGGCGTGCCCGGACCACAGCGAGAAGGCGACGCTGTTCCGGCTGCTGGACGCGCCGGCGCACGCGGGCATGCGCCTGACCGAGAGCTTCGCCATGCTGCCCACGGCGGCGGTGTCCGGCTACTACTTCAGCCATCCGCGCAGCCAGTATTTCGTGGTCGGGCGCCTGGGCAAGGACCAGGTCGCCGACTACGCCCGGCGCAAGGGCGTGGACCTGGCCCAGGCCGAGCGCTGGCTGGCGTCGAACCTGGACTACGACCCGGAATAGCGGCACCCGGCGGACGCCACGGCCCCGGCGGCGTCCGGCGCAGGGCGGGGCGCCGGCGCCGGCACGCCTGCCCGGCCGCCACCGCGGCGCCCCGGCATCCCGCGCCTGCGGCCCCGTACAATAGGCGGCTTTCCGGCCTCCGCGGAGCCTGCGATGCAACCGAACCACGTCCGTGCCGTCGTCACCGGCGGCGTTTCCGGCCTCGGCCTGGCCGTGGCCCGGCATCTGGTCGCCGAGGGCGGCCGGGTCGTGCTGCTGGACGTCAACGACGACAAGGGCGCCGCGGCGGTCGAGGCCCTCGGCGACGGCAACGCCCGCTACTTCCGCACCGATGTCACCGACGAGGCCGGCGTGGCCGCCACCCTCGACGCCGCCCGCACGTTCCTCGGCGGGCTCAACGTCGCCGTGAACTGCGCCGGCATCCTCGGCTCGGGCCGGGTGCTGGGCAAGGAAGGGCCGATGCCGCTGGACGGCTTCGCCCGCACGGTGATGGTCAACCTGGTCGGCAGCTTCAACGTCGCCAAGGCCGCCGCCGCACTGATGCAGCACAACGAACCGGGCGAGGACGGCGAGCGCGGGGTGATCGTCAACACCGCCTCGGTGGCCGCGTTCGAAGGCCAGATCGGCCAGGCCGCCTATTCCGCCTCCAAGGGCGGCGTGGTCGGCATGACCCTGCCGATGGCGCGCGAACTGGCCCGCTTCGGCATCCGCGTCATGACCATCGCCCCGGGCGTGTTCTGGACGCCGATGGTGGACGGCATGCCCGAAGCGGTGCAGCAGTCGCTGGCCGCCTCCATCCCCTTCCCCTCGCGCCTGGGCCAGCCGGAGGAATTCGCCGCGACCGTCGGCTTCATCCTGCGCAACCGCTATCTCAACGGCGAGACCATCCGCCTGGACGGCGCCACCCGCCTGGCGCCGAAGTAGTCCTCGGCGCGCCGGTCCGCGCGCGCCCGGCCACGGCCCCCGCCTCCCCGCGCCGCCGCGCGCGGCCGCGACCGAAGCACCCACCCATTCCGGAACCACCCATCACGGACTTTCCATGAAAGCCAGCGAAATCAAGAAGGGCAACGTCGTCGAGTACAACAACGGCGTCTACCAGGTCCGCGACATCGAGCGCAGCTCCCCGCAGGGCCGCGGCGGCAACGTCCGCTTCCGCTTCATCATGTACAGCGTGCCCGGCGGCACCAAGCTGGACGCCAGCTTCGACGCCGACGACAACCTGACCGAGGTCGAGCTGCTGCGCCGCCAGGCCACCTTCTCGTACAAGGACGGCGACGCCTTCGTGTTCCTCGACGACGAGGACTACACCCCGTACGCGCTGGACGCCGACGCCGTGGGCGATGCGGCCGGCTACATCACCGACGGCCTGTCCGGCTGCTACGTGCAGGTCATCGACGAGCAGCCGGTGGCGGTGCAGCTGCCGCAGCACGTCACGCTGGAAGTGGTGGACACGCCGCCGGAACTGAAGGGCGGCACGGCGACCAAGCGCCCGAAGCCGGCTAAGCTGAGCACGGGCATCGAGATCATGGTCCCCGAGTACATCACCAACGGCGAGCGGATCCTGGTCAACACCACCACCGGCGAGTTCGGCGGCCGCGCCGACTGAGCGCATGGCCGGCGGCGCGGGGCGCTACGGCGCGCCGGCGTCGGCCAGGGCCCGCAGCCGCCCGCCGATCAGCTCGAGGTTGGCCTCGGTGCCGGCCAGCGCGGCCTGCCGCGCCGGCGGCAACAACGCGCGGGCGCGCGCCTGCAGGCGCTGGGCGCGTTCGTGGCGGATGCCGGCGTCCGCGGCCGCGCG
>DASRYN010000114.1:0-11133 GCA_035687185.1 Pseudoxanthomonas sp.
ACGATGGCTGCGGCCAGTACTGACTTGCGGTGCTTCATGATGTCTCTCCCATCATTTAGGTTTGAGTTGTGCCGGACCCCCGGCGACGAACTGCATCAGGTGCAACGGCCCGGCACGACCGGAAAAGTTCCCCGTGGCACGTCCTTTTCCCGGCGCCTCCGGCGCCGTTTACCGCTCACTGCTCCAGAAACCCCGAGCCCAGGTACCAGCTGGCGGCGCCGATGACGCCCAGCTGGCCGTGCTCGACCAACTTGACCGAGACCCGCTCGAGCGCCTCGCGCATGGGTCCCTTGTTGAGGAACCGGGCGACGAAATCGCTGTGCAGGAGGAAATCGCGGATGTGCGGCAGGATGCCGCCGGCGAGGTAGACGCCCTGGACGCCGTAGAGCAGGGCCATGTCGCCGACGGTGCTGCCGAGCAGGCCGCAGAACACGTCCAGGCTTTCGCGGGCCAGGGGATCGCGTCCGGCGAGCGCGGCGGCGGTGATGTCGCCGGGGCTGGCCAGGCTGGGGTTGGCGCCGCGCAGTTCGCCCAGGGCCCGGTAGAGGTTCATCAGGCCGGGCCCGGAGAGGGCGTGTTCGATGGAGACATGGCTGCGCTGGCCGAGCATGTGGCGCAGCAGGGCCATTTCCAGGTCGGTGCCGGCGGGCAGCGCGGCCTGCCCGGCCTCGGTGGCCAGGACGACGGCGCGGTGGCCGGCGGGGATCCAGACGGCGGCACCCAGGCCGGTGCCGGGGCCGAGCACGAGCAGCGGCCCGGGCGCGGTCTGCACCGGACCGCACAGCTGCAGCACCTCGTTGCCGCCGAGGTGGGCCACGGCGTGCGCCACGGCCTCGAAGTCATTGACCAGGTGCACCGCCTCCAGTCCCAGCTCGCCGCGGATCGCCGCCGGCGCGAGCGGCCACGGCAGGTTGGCGGTGATGACGGTGCCGTCGGCCAGCGGGTAGCCGGCACTGGCGATCACCGCCACCCGGGGGCGCGCGTCCTCCAGCGTGGCGATGAACTCGGCGAGGATGGCCGCGAGCCGCGGATAGTCCGCACAGCGGTACTTGCTGTAGGCCAGCACGCGCAGCGGCGCGCCGCCGGCCGCGGCCTGGACCAGGCCGACGCGGACGTGGGTGCCGCCGACGTCGGCCGCGATGAAGGGCTGCGGCAGGCGTTCCGGACCCGGGAGGGACATGGCTTGGGCTGGTGACACGCGGTTTCCCCGTGGTGGTGGCGCCGGATCGGCCGATCCGGCCTGGACGGATTGCGGCGGAGTGTGAAAGCCGTTTGACAACGATGTCAACAGATTTTCGGCCACCGCTCGACGGGCGGCCGCAGTCGCACCAAAAGCGTTCCTGCGACACCGCTGTCACCCCGGATTGCGCACAGCTGCGGTGCCAAACCGCGTAAATACGGGCGTATTCAGCAAGAAGGAAACCGCCGTCCCTGTTGCAGGGCAGCATGCGGAAGCGGCCCGCCGGTGCCGGGGTGCGGGCCGGCCGGGTTGACAAGAGCGGCCCGCCGGCCGAAAGAATGTGACAACGTTGTTCCCGCTTGTCGCGCCGCGAAGGGCGCCGCCGGGCACGTCCATCCGCCCAGGGGAGGCATTTGCAGTCATGTCCGCGACCACCGCCGCAAGCGCGCGCACCAGCCTGGCCACGTCGATCGCCATCGTCGGCGGCCTGTTCTTCATCATCGGCTTCTTCACCTGGATCAACGGGCCGCTGATCACCTTCGTGCAGCTGGCCTTCGACGTCAGCGAGATCTCGGCCTTCCTGGTGCTGATGGTCTTCTACCTGTCGTATTTCTTCCTGGCGCTGCCCGCGTCGTGGATCCTGCGCCGCACCGGCATGAAGAAGGGCCTGGCGCTGAGCCTGGCGGTGATGGCCGCGGGCGCGGCGATGTTCGGGCAGTTCGCCACCCAGCGCTGGTTCGGCGGCGCGCTGGGCGGGCTGTTCGTGATCGGCGGCGGCCTGGCGCTGCTGCAGACCGCGGTCAATCCCTACATCTCCATCCTCGGCCCGATCGAGAGCGCGGCGCGCCGCATCGCGCTGATGGGCATCTGCAACAAGGTCGCAGGCATCCTGGCGCCGGTGGTGCTCGGTTCGCTCGTGCTGCACGGCGTGGGCGACCTGGCCGCGCAGGCGCAGGCGGCCGACGCGGCCACGCGCGCGCAGCTGCTGGACGGCTTCGCCGCGAAGATCCACGCGCCCTACCTGGTGATGGCCGGGCTGCTGCTGCTGGTGGCCGTGGCGGTGCTGTTCTCGCCGCTGCCGGAGCTGCGCAGCGACGAGGCCAACGCCGCGCCGGCGGGCGGCGCGGGCGAGCGGCGCAGCGTGTTCCAGTTCCCGCACCTGTGGCTGGGCGTGCTGTGCCTGTTCGTCTACGTGGGCGTGGAGGTGCTGGCCGGCGACGCCATCGGCACTTACGGCCAGGGCTTCCACCTGCCGCTGGACCAGACCAAGTTCTTCACCTCCTTCACCCTGGCGGCGATGCTGCTGGGCTACCTGGCCGGGCTGGCGCTGATCCCGCGGTTCGTGTCGCAGGAGCGCTACCTGAGCGTGTCGGCGGTGCTGGGCGTGCTGTTCGCGCTGGGCGCGCTGCTGACCCACGGCTACGTGTCGGTCGGCTTCGTGGCGGCGCTGGGCTTCGCCAACGCGATGATGTGGCCGGCGATCTTCCCGCTGGCCATCCGCGGCCTGGGACGCTTCACCGAGACCGGTTCGGCGCTGCTGGTGATGGGCATCGCCGGCGGCGCGATCATCCCGCAGCTGTTCGCGGTGCTCAAGCAGCACTTCGACTTCCAGGCGGTGTTCGCCGCGCTGACCGTGCCCTGCTACCTGTACATCCTCTACTACGCCCTGCGCGGCCATCGCGCCGGGCTGACCGGCGGACGCTGATCCCGCATCATGGGCGGCGGGTCCACTCCACGGGCAGAAGGCATGCGCAGGCCGACCATCAAGGACGTCGCCGAGCGGGCGAAGGTTTCGCTCAAGACGGTTTCGCGGGTGATCAACAACGAGCCGTCGGTCATGCAGGCCACGCGCTCGCGCGTGCTGGCCGCGATCGCCGAGCTGGACTACGAGCCGGACGCCACCGCGCGCAACCTGCGCAGCGGCACGCCGTTCGTGATCGGGCTGGTGTACGACAACCCGAACCCGTACCACATCATCGGCGTGCAGAACGGCGTGCTGGCCGCATGCCGCGAGACCGGATTCGGCCTGCAGATCCAGCCCTGCGACTCCACCTCGCCGCTGCTGGCCGAGGAACTGGCCGAGTTCGTGCAGCGCTCGCGCCTGGCCGGGCTGGTGCTCACCGCGCCGATGTCCGAGCGTCCCGACCTGGTCGCGGCGCTGGTGGCGCGCGGCATCCGCCTGGTGCGGATCATCGCCGCCACCGAGGATCCCGGCGACGGCCAGCCCTGCGTCTTCATCGACGACCGCGATGCCGCCTACGAGATCACCGAGCACCTGATCCAGCTCGGCCACCAGCGCATCGGCTTCCTCTGGGGCGGCCCGCAGCACCGCTCCTCGGGCGAGCGCTACGCCGGCTACGAGTCCGCGCTGCGGGACTACGGCATCACCCTGGACAAGCACCTGGTGGTGCCGGGCGACTACACCTTCGACGACGGCTTCCGCGGCGCGCGCCGCCTGCTGGCGCTGCGCGAGCCGCCCACCGCCATCTTCGGCAGCAACGACGAGATCGCCGCCGGCGTGCTGGCCGCGGCCAAGTCGGTGGGGTTGAACGTGCCCTACGACCTGTCCATCGCCGGCTTCGAGGACAGCCCCTTCTCGCGCCAGTCCTGGCCGCCGCTGACCACCGCCAAGCAGGCCACCGAGGACATCGCGCGCCACGCGGCGCGGCTGCTGATCGGCGGCCTGCGCCAGGACGCCTACGCCGACCATCCGCTGGCCGTGTCCAACCAGGGCTTCGTGCCGCAACTGGTGGTTCGCGGCTCCACCGCGCCCGCGCCGCTGCAGTCGCGCCCGCGCCCGCCTTCCCCCTCCGACGCATGAACATGCCGCTTGCCCTGCCCGCCGAAACCGAAACCCTGATGCACCAGGAGGCGGCGCAGGCCGCCGACGTGGTCGCCGCCCAGTTCGCGCGCAACCGCGACGCCGTGGCCGCGCTGGCCGCCAGGCTGCGCACCTCGCCGCCGCCGTTCGTGGCCACCTGCGCGCGCGGCAGCTCCGACCACGCCGCCACCTACGCCAAGTACCTGTTCGAGACGCAGCTGGGCGTGGTCACCGCCTCGCTGTCGCCGTCGGTGGGCTCGGTGTACGCCGCGCCGCTGCGGCTGCGGGGCGCGCTGTTCGTCGCCATCTCGCAGTCCGGCAAGAGCCCGGACCTGCTGCGCAACGCCGAGGCCGCGCGCTCGGCCGGCGCGCACGTGGTGGCCCTGGTCAACGTGGAGGATTCCCCGCTGGCGCAGCTGGCCGATACCGTGATCCCGCTGGGCGCGGGCCCCGAGCGCAGCGTGGCGGCGACCAAGAGCTACCTGGCCTCGCTGGCCGCCATCGCGCAGCTGGCCGCGCACTGGAAGGGCGACGAGGCCCTGCTGGCGGCGCTCGACCGCCTGCCCGGCGCGCTGCGCGCGGCGTGGGACGCCGACTGGTCGCCGCTGGCCGACGGGCTGGCCGGCGCGCACAACCTGTTCGTGCTCGGCCGCGGCCTGGGCCTGGCCGCGGCCCAGGAGGCAGCGCTCAAGTTCAAGGAAACCTGCGGCCTGCACGCCGAGGCCTACAGCTCGGCCGAGGTCAAGCACGGCCCGATGGCGCTGGTCGGCGCCGGTTTCCCGGTGCTGGTGTTCGCCCAGCCCGACGAGACCGGCGAGGGCACGCTGGCGCTGGCGCGCGAGTTCCGCGCACGCGGCGCGCAGGTGTGGACCGCGGCCGGCCAGGGCGAGCTGCCGCTGGCGCCGGCCCCGCATCCGGCGCTGGCGCCGCTGCTGGCCATCCAGAGCTTCTACCGCGCGATCAACGCCCTGGCCCTGCGCCGCGGGCACAACCCCGACCTGCCGCCGCACCTGAACAAGGTCACGGAGACGGTGTGATGGGCACGCTGGCGCTGGTCAACGCGCAGGTCCTCACCGACGAAGGCTTCCGCGACGACCTCGCGGTACTGGTGGAGGGCGGGCGCATCGCCGCGCTGGTGCCGCGGGCCGGGGCGGCCGGTGCGGACGCCACGCGCGACCTGGACGGCGGCTTCCTGCTGCCGGGTTTCATCGACGCCCAGGTCAACGGCGGCGGCGGCGTGCTGTTCAACAACGACACCAGCGTGGACGCCATCGCCGCCATCGGCCGCGCCCATCGCCGCTACGGCACCACCGGGTACCTGCCCACGCTGATCAGCGACGACGCCGGGGTGATGGCGCGCGCGGTGGCCGCCACGCGCGCGGCCATCGCCGCGGGCGTGCCCGGCGTGCTGGGCATCCACCTCGAGGGCCCGTACCTGGCGCCGGCGCGCAAGGGCACGCACGATGCCTCCAAGTTCCGCGTGCCCGGCGCCGACGAGATCGCGATGGCGACCTCGCTGGACAACGGCGTCACCCTCATCACGCTGGCGCCGGAGCGCGTGCCGGCGCAGACGCTGCGCGAGTTCGTGCGTCGCGGCGCGCTGGTGGTGGCCGGCCACACCGCGGGCAGCTACGAGGAGATACGCGCGGGGCTGGAGGCGGGGCTGCGCGGCTTCACCCACCTGTTCAACGCGATGTCGCCGCTGCAGGGCCGCGAGCCCGGCGCGGTGGGCGCCGCGCTGGAGGACCGCGACAGCTGGTGCGGGATCATCGTCGACGGCGTGCACGTGCACCCGGGCAGCCTGCGCGTGGCGCTGGCGGCCAAGCCGCGCGGCAAGCTGTTCCTGGTCACCGACGCGATGCCGATGGTGGGCGCCGACAGCCCCAGCTTCGACCTGTACGGCGAGACCATCACCGCGGTCGACGGCGTGGTGCGCAACGCCGCCGGCGCGCTGGCCGGCTCGGCGCTGGACATGGCCACGGCGGTGCGCAACTGCGTGCACCTGCTGGGCCTGCCGCTGGCCGAGGCCGCGCGCATGGCCTCGACCTATCCGGCGCAGTTCCTCGGCCTGGACGACCGGCTGGGCCGCATCGCGCCCGGCCTGCGCGCGGACCTGGTGCTGATGGACGCGGCGCTGCAGGTGCGCGAGACCTGGATCGGCGGCGAGCCCTCGGCCGCGGCGTGAAGCGCTACGCCTCGGTCGACGCGCTGCGCGGCCTGACCGTCGCCGCGATGCTGCTGGTCAACAACCCCGGCGACTGGGGCCACGTGTACGCGCCGTTGCTGCACGCGCCCTGGCACGGCTGCACGCCCACTGACCTGGTGTTTCCCTTCTTCCTGTGCATCGTCGGGGTCTCCATCGCGCTGGGCGTGGTGCCGCGCCTGGAGGCCGGCGGCGACCGCGGCGTGCTGATGCGCGCGGTCACGGTGCGCGCGCTGCGCATCCTCGGCCTGGGCCTGCTGCTGCACCTGCTGGCGTGGTGGTGGCTGGACCTGCCGCACTACCGGCCCTGGGGCGTGCTGCAGCGCATCGGCCTGTGCTTCCTGGCCGCCGGCGCGGCGGCGCTGTGGCTCGGGCCGCGCGCGCAGTGGGCACTGTTCGGGGCGCTGCTGCTGGGCTGGTGGGCGCTGCTGGCCAGCGGCGGAAGCTACGCGCCATGGGACAACCTGGCCAGCCGCATCGACCACGCGCTGCTGGGCCCGTGGCTGTACCAGCACGACCCGGCCACCGGCCGCGGCCACGACCCGGAGGGATTGCCCGCCACGCTGGGCGCACTGGCCACCACGCTGCTGGGCCTGCGCGCCGGCGACTGGCTGCGCCACGGGCGCGTGCGCGCGCTCTGGCTGGGCGGCGCCGCGGCGCTGCTGCTGGGCCTGGGCTGGCAGCTGCTGCTGCCCTGGAACAAGAACCTGTGGACCTCGTCCTACGTGCTGTGGAGCGGCGGCTGGGCGCTGCTGGCGCTGGCCGCCGCGCACGTCCTGGTGGACCGCCGCGGGTGGCCGCCGCTGGGCCGCAGCTTCGGCGTCAACGCCATCGCCGCCTACGCCGGCTCGGCGGTGATGGTGTACGCGCTGGCCGGCCTCGGTGCGTGGGAGCCGCTGTACCGGCACGCCTTCGCCGGGTGGATGACGCCGCGCTTCGGGCCCTGGCTGCCCTCGCTGGCCTTCGCGCTGGCGTTCGTGGCGTTCTGGTGGGGCGTGGTGCGCTGGATGGACCGGCGCGGCTGGCACCTGAAGGTCTGACCCCGGCGCGCCGCGGCGGCCGCGACCGTCACGGCGAAAGGCAGCGGGCCGCGCGGGCGCGCAGCAGTTCGCGTTCGCGGGCGTTGGCGGTCATCCCGGCCGCGCGCTCGAACTCGACGCGCGCCTCGTCATGGCGGCCGAGGCGGAACAGCAGGTCGCCGCGCACGCTGGGCAGCAGATGGTAGCCGGCCAGCTTCGGCTCGCCGGCCAGCGCGTCCACCAGCGGCAGCGCCGCGGCCGGCCCCGACGCCATCGACACCGCCACCGCGCGGTTGAGCTCGACCACCGGCGAGGGCATCAGCCGCGCCAGCGCGTCGTACAGGGCGACGATGCGCGGCCAGTCGGTGTCGGCGGCGGTCACCGCGCGCGCGTGGCAGGCGGCGATGGCGGCCTGCAGCGCGTACGGCCCCAGCGCGCCGCCCAGGCGCTCGGCGCGCTCCAGCGCCGCCAGGCCGCGGCCGATCAGCAGCCGGTCCCAGCGCGAGCGGTCCTGGTCCGGCAGCAGGATCGGGCTGCCGTCCGCCGCGGTGCGCGCGTGCAGGCGCGAGGCCTGGATCTCCATCAGCGCCACCAGGCCGTGCACTTCCGGCTCGTCGGGCATCAGCCCGGCCAGCACGCGGCCCAGGCGCAGCGCTTCCTCGCACAGCGCCGGGCGCATCCAGTCGTCGCCGGCGGTGGCCGCGTACCCCTCGTTGAACACCAGGTAGATCACGCCCAGCACCGCCGACAGCCGCTCGGGCAGCTCCTCGCGGCGCGGTATCTCGAACGGCACCTGCGCCTCGGCCAGGGTGCGCTTGGCGCGCACGATGCGCTGGGCCACGGTGGGCTCGGCGGCGAGGAACGCGCGCGCGATCTCGCCGGTCTCCAGGCCGCCGAGCAGGCGCAGGGTCAGCGCCACCCGCGACTCCTGCGGCAGCACCGGATGGCAGGCGATGAACATCAGCCGCAGCAGGTCGTCGCCGACCGGGTCGTCGAGCAGCTGGTCGCCGCGCTCGCCGGAGGCCTCCTGCAACTGCTCCAGCTCGTAGGCCAGCTGCACGTGCTTCTCGTCCCGCAGCTTCAGGTGGCGGAGGCGATCGATGGCGCGGTTGCGCGCGGTGGTCATGAGCCACGCTCCCGGGTTGTCGGGCACGCCGGTCTCCGGCCATTTCTCCAGCGCGGCGACCAGCGCGTCCTGGGCGAACTCCTCGGCCAGGCCGACGTCGCGGACGATGCGCGTCAGCCCGGCGATCAGCCGCGCCGACTCCATGCGCCAGACCGCGTCGATGGTGCGGTGGATGTCGTGGTTCATGCGCCGCGATCACACCACCGCGCCGCCGATGCGGCAAGTGCGCGCCGGGGCCCGCACGCTGGGCGGCTCACGCCGCCCCGGCCGCGGCCGCGGCACGGCGCAGCCGGGCATGGCACAGCAGCGCCAGCGCCAGCAGCAGCGCGCTGCCGATGGCCGAGATGGCGCGCAGGCCCAGCGCGTAGGCGTGGCGCGCGGTGTCGCGCAGCGCGGCGGCGGCGGCCTCCGGCAGCTCGCGCGCCAGCGCCAGCGCCTGGCCCAGCGTGCCGCGCGCGGTCTCCAGCGCCGCCGGCGGCAGCTGCGGCAGCGCCTCGGCGTCCACGTGCAGCCGGTAGATCGCCGCGGCCAGGCTGCCCAGCACCGCGATGCCCAGCGCCGCGCCCAGCTCGAAGCCGGTCTCGGACATGGCCGAGGCCATGCCGGCCTTCTCCGGCGGCGCGGCGCCCACCACCAGGTCGGTGGTGACCATCGACACCGGCGACATGCCGATGGACAGCAGCACGAAGCCGGCGGTCAGCTGCAGCGCGTCGGGCCGACCGATCCACCAGCAGGCCAGGCCGAGCGCGGCCAGCGCCATGCCCCCGGCCATCACCGCCACCGGCGCGAAGCGCCGCAGCAGCTGCGGCGCCAGCAGCGAGCCGGCGATGAAACCCAGTCCCGAGGGCACCGTCCACAGGCCCGCCTGCAGCGGGCCCATGCCCAGCACCAGCTGCAGGTACTGCGAGGCCAGGTAGAAGCCGGCGAACATCACGAAGGCCACCAGCACGTTCACCGACAGCGCCAGGCCGAAGCCGGGCACGCGGAACAGGCGCAGGTCGATCATCGGGTCGGCCAGCCGCGCCTGCCGGCGCAGGAACAGCACGGCCACCGCCACGCCTGCGGCCACCGCCGCCAGCGCCGCGGCGTCGGCGCCGGAGGTGGCCGCGCGCTTGATCCCGTACACCAGCGGCAGCACCGCCAGCAGCGACATCGCCGCGCTGGCCACGTCCAGCCTGCCGGCCTGCGGGTCGCGGAACTCGGGCAGCATGCGCGGGCCCAGCACCAGCAGCGGCAGCACCAGCGGCACCGCGACCAGGAACACCGAGCCCCACCAGAACCACTGCACCAGCAGCCCGCCGACGAACGGCCCCAGCGCACCGCCGGCCGAGAAGCTCGCCACCCAGACGCCGATGGCCACCTGGCGCTGGCGCGGGTCCAGGAACATGTTGCGGATCAGCGACAGCGTGGAGGGCGCAAGCGTTGCCGCGGCCACGCCCAGCAGCGCGCGCGCCAGCACCAGCAGTTCGGCGGTGGGCGCGAACGCGGCCAGCAGCGAGGCCAGCGAGAACACGCCGGCCCCCCACATCAGCAGCCGGCGGCGGCCGATGCGGTCGCCCAGCGCGCCCATCAGGATCAGGAAGCCGGACACCAGGAAGCCGTAGATGTCCACGATCCACAGCAGCTGCGCCGGGCCGGGGCGCAGCGCCGCGGCGATCTGCGGCAGCGCCAGCACCAGCACCGTCATGTCCATCGAATAGAGCACGCACGGCAGGGCCAGCACGGCCAGGCCGAGCCACTCGCGCCGGCCGGCGCGCGGGGCGGGTTGCTGCATGGAGCGTCCTCGCGAAGGGGCCGCGGCCTGCGCCGCGGCGACGGGTCAGGATCCGGCGCAGGGATCGGAGCAGTTGACCATCCACGGCACGCCGAAGCGGTCCACCAGGCTGCCGTAGCGCCTGGCCCAGAAGGTCGGCTGCAGCGGCATCTCGATCCGCCTCGCGCCTTCGGACAGGCCGGCGAAGATGCGCTCGGCCTCGGCCACGTCCTCCAGCTGGAGGGTGACGTAGGCGCCCTTGACGCCCTCGTACGGGTACTGCGGCGTGGCGTCGGTGCCCATCAGCAGCTGGCCGCCGAGGTCCATGCAGCCGTGCATCACGCGGTCGCGCGCCTCCGGCGCCACCGGGCCGCAGTCCTCGGGCATCTCGCCGAAGGTCATCATCGCCAGCACCTTGCCGCCGAGCAGCCGTGCGTAGAAGTCGAAGGCCTGGCGGCAGTCGCCGTCGAAGCTGAGGTAGGTGTTGAGTTTCATGCGTGCGTCCTCCTGTGGCGGCTCAGCCACGCGCGGCGATGCCGTCGCGCAGGCGGCGTTCCTGCTCGCGCAGCTCGGGGCTGAACCCGGCGCCGAAGTCTTCCTCCTCGAACACCGGACGGATCTCGATTTCGCTGTCCTCCGGATGCGGATTGGGGCAGCGCCTGGCCCACTCGATGGCTTCCTCCATGGAGCGTACCTGCCAGAGCCAGAAGCCGGCGACCAGCTCCCGGGTCCCGGCGAAGGGCCCGTCGACCACCGTGCGCTGCCCGCCGGAGAAACGCACGCGCACGCCACGGGAGCTGGGATGCAGGCCTTCCCCGGCGAGCATCACCCCGGCCCTGACCAGTTCCTCGTTGTAGCGGCCCATCTCGGCCAGCAGCGCCTGGCCGGGCATGACCCCGGCCTCGGAACTGGGCGAGGCCTTCACGAGCACCATGACACGCATGTCGTCCTCCTCGTAGGCGGCCGGCGCCTCCGGTGCCGGTCCTTGCCACTGCGACGGGCGGGAGGGGCGCCGATCGACACGGCGCCAC
>DASRYN010000115.1:0-4416 GCA_035687185.1 Pseudoxanthomonas sp.
AGCACCGGGGCCCGGGTCCGGCCCGACGTGAAGAAGAGATGTTAAGATGTGACGGCGGTCATGGTGGACCGCGTGGGTCGGCCCGCAACGGGCCGGCGACACGGACCTCAACCTGGAGACTCAACCACATGCGTACCCTGCTTGCGGCCCTGGTGCTGGCCGCCGCCCCGTTTGCCGCATCCGCCGCCGAAGGCGTCAGCTACACCTACGTCGAGGGCGGCTGGACCAAGGTCGAGGTCGACGACGACTGGCTGGGCGACCCCGACGGCGACGGCGGCTACCTGCGCGGCTCGTTCGCCATCGCCGACCGCGTGCACCTGTTCGCCGGCTATGCCACCGTCTCGCGGACCTACCGCGAAGCCCCGATGCGGGTGAAGTACGAACTGGCGCAGCCGGAGTTCGGCATCGGCTACCACCAGGAGTTCACCCAGCGCCTGGATTTCACCGCGGACCTGGCGTGGATGCGCCTGAACGAAGAGGCGAAGGTGTCCGGCACCGGCGACGCCGACCTCGACGGCACCTACAAGGGGCACATCAACGCGGGCCGCGCCACCGTCGGCCTGCGCGGCAAGCCGTCGGCACGCACCGAACTGTGGCTCAAGGCCGGCTACATCGACGGCAGCGACCTGGAAGGCTCGTTCGTCGGCAGCCTCGGCGGCCAGGTCGGCTTCAGCCGCACCTGGGGCCTGGTCGGCGAGGTCGAGGTCATCGAGGACACCACCCGCTACAACCTCGGCGTGCGCGCCAGCTTCTGAGCGCCGCCTTCCGGACGCGGCGGGCCCTGCGGGGCCCGTCGTGCCTGGCGGCGCGCTCAGGCCGCCGCTTCGGGCCGCAGCAGCAGGCGGCGGTCCTGCCCCACCATCACCGATTCGACCAGCCGCAGGCGCAGGCGCCGGGCCATGGCGTCGATGCCCAGCCCGGCGAACAGCGGGCGCGCGGTCTCGCCCAGCAGCACCGGCGCCTGGTAGAGCAGCAGCTCGTCCACCAGGCCCTGGCGCAGCAGCGCGCCGCACAGCACCGGCCCGGCCTCCACCTGGACCTCGTTGACGCCACGCGCGGCCAGCAGGCGCAGCGCCGCCGCCGCATCCACGCGGCCCTCGCGCAGCGGGACGGCCGCGAACTCGGCGTGCAGGCCCTGCGGCGGCGAGGCGTCCGGGCCGTGCAGGTACAGCGTCGGGGCGGCGCCGTCGCGCACGCGGCCGCGGGCCAGGCTGCGCAGGCCGGTGTCCAGCACCACGCGCAGCGGGGGCAGGAACGACGCGCCCTCGTCCAGGCGCACGGTCAGCGCCGGGTCGTCGGCCAGCACCGTGTCCGCGCCGGTGAGGATGGCGCCGCTGCGCGCGCGCCAGCGCTGCACGTCCGCGCGCGCGGCCTCGCCGGTGATCCATTTGGATTCGCCGCTGGCCATGGCGGTGCGCCCGTCCAGGCTGGCCGCCAGCTTCACCCGCACCCAGGGCCGGCCGCGCTCGAAGCGCGACAGGAAGCCGCGGTTCAGTTCGCGCGCCTGCGCTTCCAGCAGTCCCGACGCGACCGCGATCCCCGCCGCCTCCAGGCGCGCGAAACCGGCGCCGTCCACGCGCGGGAAGGGATCGCGCATGGCCGCCACCACCCGCGCCACGCCCGCGGCCACCAGCGCATCGGCGCAGGGCGGCGTGCGCCCGTGGTGGGCGCAGGGCTCGAGGGTCACGTAGGCGGTGGCGCCGCGGGCGCGCTCGCCGGCCTGGCGCAGCGCGAAGACCTCGGCGTGCGGCTCGCCGGTACGCGGGTGCCAGCCCTCGCCCACCACCTCGCCGTCGCGCACGATCACGCAGCCCACCATGGGGTTCGGCCGCGCGGTATACAGGCCGTGCGCGGCAAGGCGCAGGGCGCGGGCCATGTGCATGTGCTCCCCGGTGCCGAAGCCGCTCACGCCCGTCCTCCGCAATCGATGGCCAGCACCTGCACGTGCAGCGGGCCCAGCACCACGGCGGCGTGGTCGCGCCAGCCGCGCGCCCGGTACCAGCCGACCAGCGCGTCGGTGCAGTACAGGTGCAGCGTTCCCACGCCCAGGGCACCGGCCTCGGCCACCGCGCGCGCCACCAGCGCAGCGCCGACGCCCCGCCCGCGCGCCTGCGGGCGCACGTAGAGGCTGGCCAGCCAGGGCGAATACTGGGGGATGCCGGCATGGTCCTCGTGCAGCAGGCTCACCGAGCCGATCCAGTCGCCGGCCGCGTCCAGCGCCAGCAGCGTGGACGGGATGGCCCCGGGCCGGTCATGGCCGCGCAGCTCACCGGCCGCCTCGGCGACGGTCCAGTCCGGCAGCAGCGCGCCGAAGGCCTGCACGTGTGCGGCGGCCAGCGCGTCCACGTGGCGCGGGTGCCCGCACAGCCAGTCGATGCGCATGCGCCCTCAGCGCTTCTTCTGCCGCTCGCCGGAACGGCCGATGGGCACGACCTCCCCGCCCTGCAGCAGCGGCAGCTGGCCGCTGGCCGGCGGCAGGTCGCGCTCCAGCTTCTCGATCTCCTCGCGGAAGTCGGCCACGTCCTGGAAGCTGCGGTAGACCGAGGCGAAACGCACGTAGCCGACGTGGTCGAGCTTGCGCAGCTCGTCCATCACGAACTCGCCGATGCGCCGCGAGGGCAGCTCGCGCTCGCCGCTCATGCGCACCGCGTGCACCACCGCGCGCACCGCGGCCTCGATCTGCTCTTCCGAGACCGGGCGCTTCTGCAGCGCGCGGTCGAAGCCCACGCGCAGCTTGCGCGCGTCGAAGGCCTCGCGGCGGCCGTCGCTCTTGATGATGGCCGGCAGCTTCAGCTCGACCGTCTCCAGGGTGCTGAACCGCTCGCCGCAGGCCTCGCACTCGCGGCGGCGGCGGATGGTGGCGCCGTCCTCGGACACGCGCGAGTCGATCACGCGGGTATCGGTGTGCTGGCAGTAGGGACAATGCATGGCGGCGATCCGTGTTGGCGCCGGCGGCGCGCCCGCACAGCCTGCCACGCCGGCGGTGCCGGCGCAGCCCCGGCGGGGCCGGCGGGCGGGACCGGCACGGCCCCGCCCGGAGCGCGGCTCAGCCGTAGACCGGGTACTTGCGGCACTGCGCGGTGACCTGCTCGCGCACGCGGGCCAGGACGGCCTCGTCGGCGGGCGCGTCGAGCACGTCGGCGATCCAGTTGGCCAGGTCCACGCAGTCGGCCTCGGTGTAGCCGCGGGTGGTCACCGCGGGCGTGCCCAGGCGCAGGCCGGAGGTCACGAACGGCGAGCGCGGGTCGTTGGGCACCGAGTTCTTGTTCACGGTGATGTGGGCCTTGCCCAGCGCCGCCTCCGCGTCCTTGCCGGAGACGTCCTTGCCGATCATGTCCACCAGCATGAGGTGGTTGTCGGTGCCGCCGGAGACGATCTTGTAGCCGCGCGCGATGAGGGTCTCGGCCATGGCCCGGGCGTTCTTCACCACCTGCTGCTGGTAGGCCTTGAACTCCGGCTCCAGTGCCTCCTTGAAAGCCACCGCCTTGGCCGCGATCACGTGCATCAGCGGTCCGCCCTGGATGCCGGGGAAGACGATGCTCTGCAGCTTCTTCTCGATGTCCTCGCCGGCCTCGCCGCTGCCCTGGCGGCTGGAGAGGATGATGCCGCCGCGCGGGCCGCGCAGGGTCTTGTGGGTGGTGGAGGTGACCACGTGCGCGTGCGGCAGCGGGTTCGGGTAGACGCCGGCGGCGACCAGGCCGGCCACGTGCGCCATGTCCACGAACAGCCAGGCGCCCACCTTGTCGGCGATGGCGCGGAACCGCGCCCAGTCCATCACCCGCGAGTAGGCCGAGAAGCCGGCCACGATCATCTTCGGCCGGTGCTCGACGGCCAGGCGCTCGATCTCGTCGTAGTCCAGCAGGCCCTGGTCGTTCACGCCGTACTGCACGGCGTTGAAGATCTTGCCGGAGGCGTTGACCTTGGCGCCGTGGGTCAGGTGGCCGCCGTGGGCCAGCGACATGCCCAGGATGGTGTCACCCGGCTGCAGCAGGGCGAAGTACACGGCCTGGTTGGCCTGCGAGCCCGAGTGCGGCTGCACGTTGGCGTAGTCGGCGCCGAACAGCCGCTTGACCCGGTCGATGGCCAGCTGCTCGGCCACGTCCACGTACTCGCAGCCGCCGTAGTAGCGCTTGTGCGGGTAGCCCTCGGCGTACTTGTTGGTCAGCACGCTGCCCTGCGCCTCCAGCACCCGCGGGCTGGCGTAGTTCTCGCTCGCGATCAGCTCGACGTGGTCCTCCTGGCGGCGGGCCTCGTCGGCGATGGCCTGGGCCAGTTCGGGGTCGTAGGTTTCGATGCGGGCGTCGCGCGGGAACATCGGTCACTCCGGGGCGGATGGGGGCAAGCCGCCGATTGTAAGCCCCGGGCGGCGGATCCGCCGCGCCGGCGGACGGTATCGGCGGCAACCGCGCCGGCGCG
>DASRYN010000116.1:0-4413 GCA_035687185.1 Pseudoxanthomonas sp.
TCCCGCCCTGAACGAGGCGCTGCGCATCCGCGCGGTCGTGGAGCAGACCCTGCGCCATTGCCCCTGGGTGATCGTGGTGGACGACGGGTCGGACGACGGCACCGCCGAGCGCGTGGCCGACCTGCCGGTGACCGTGCTGCGGCACCCGCAGCGGCGCGGCAAGGGCGCGGCGCTGCGCACCGGCTTCGCCGAGGCGCTGGCGCGCGGTGCCACCGGCGCGCTGACCCTGGACGGCGACGGCCAGCACGACCCGGCCGACCTGCCGCGCCTGCTGCGCGCCGCGCAGCGCCATCCCGGCCACGTCATCATCGGCGCGCGCCTGCGCCACCGCGCCCAGGCGCCGCTGCACCGGCGCCTGGCCAACGCCTTCGGCGACTGGGGCGTGGGCTGGGCCGCCGGGCACCGCATCGCCGACAGCCAGAGCGGGCAGCGCTACTACCCGGCCGCGGTGCTGGCCCTGACCGACGTGCCCGGCGAGGACTTCGTGTACGAGGCGCAGCTGCTGATCTCGGCCGCGCGCAGGCGCCGCAGGTCGACCCGGGCGCGTGAGCCCCGCGGCGGTTTCGGATGTGACCGCCTGCGGCACCGCCCCGCGGGCGCTGGTATAACGGGCCCAATCCCGGGGGAGGAACGGCCACGATGACGGGCCTGCTGTTGTTCCAGATTGCGGTGATCCTGGTCGCGGCGCGGCTGTGCGGCCTGCTGCTGGTGCGCCTGGGCCAGCCGCCGGTGATCGGCGAGATGGCCGCGGGCGTGCTGCTCGGGCCGATCGTGTTCGGCGCCGCCTTCCCGGACCTGCACGCGGCGCTGTTCCCGGCGCAGAACCTGCCGGCGCTGGAAGCGCTCTCGGTGCTGGGCCTGGTGCTCTTCATGTTCGTCATCGGCGCCGAGCTGCGCGCCCCGGAAGGCGCACGCGCGCAGGTGCTCGCGGCCGGTCGCGTGGCCGGGCTGTCGGCGCTGCTCCCGTTCGGGCTGGCGCTGGCGGTGGCGCCGCTGCTGCACGGCACGCTGGCCCCGGCGGGCGTGGGCTTCTGGCCCTTCGCCCTGTACCTGGGCGTGGCCCTGGCGGTGACCGCCTTCCCGGTGCTGGCGCGGATCATCAAGGACCGCGGGCTGCAGCAGACCGCCGTGGGGCGGCTGGCGCTCTCGGCCGCGGCGATGCTGGACGTGGCGGCGTGGCTGGTGCTGGCGCTGCTGGTGGCCCTCACCGGCGGCGACGGCTGGACCGGGCTGGCGCGCACGCTGGCCGGGCTGGCGCTGCTGCTGGTGCTGGTGTTCGGCGCGCTCAAGCCGCTGTACGCCTGGCTGCTGCGCCGCCACGCGGCCGACGGGCGCCCGTCCGGCACGGTGCTGGCGGCGCTGCTGGTGGGCCTGTTCGCCTGCGCGGCGGCCACCGAATGGCTGCACCTGCACGCGGTGTTCGGCGCCTTCCTGTTCGGCACCTGCCTGCCGCGCGACGACCGCCTGATGCACAGCCTGGTCGAGCGCATCGAACACCTGGCGCTGGTGCTGCTGATGCCGGTGTTCTTCGCCCTGGCCGGGCTGGGCACCACCGCGGGCGCCTTCACCGGCGCCGGCCTGGGCGCGCTGCTGCTGATCCTGCTGGTGGCCGTGGCCGGCAAGCTGGCCGGCGGCGGGCTGGGCGCGCGCCTGTCCGGCTACGGCACCCGCGACAGCCTGGCGGTGGGTTCGCTGATGAACGCCCGCGGCCTGATCGAGCTGATCGTGATGAAGGTGGGCCTGGACGCGGGGCTGATCGGCCCGGAGATGTTCACCCTGCTGCTGCTCGTGGCGCTGACCACCACGCTGATGACCGGGCCGCTGCTGGCGCTGTTCGGTCGCGGAAGCGCGGCGCCCTCCGCCGCGGCGGACGCGCGCGCGACCAAGTAACGCGCGCCGTCAGGCCATGCCGCCGTTGACGCCGATCACCTGGCCGTTGACGTAGCCGGCCGCGTCCGAGCACAGGAACGCCACCACCGCCGCGACTTCCTCCGGCCGCCCGGCGCGCGCGGCCGGCACCAGCTGCCGGACCGCCTCCGGGGGGAACAGCCCGTCGGTCATCGCGCCCTCGATCACGCCCGGCGCGACCACGTTGACGGTGACGCCGCGGCTGGCCATCTCGCGCGCCAGCGACTTCGACGCCCCGTGCAGGGCGGCCTTGGCCGCGGCGTAGTTGGCCTGGCCGCGGTTGCCCAGCACCGCCGCGACGCTGGACACGCTGACGACGCGCCCCCAGCGCGCGCGCGCCATCGGCAGCAGCAGCGGCTGGGTGACGTGGAAGAAGCCGTGCAGCGACACGTCCACCACCCGCTTCCACTGCTCGCCGGACATGCCGGCCATCGGCGCGTCGTCGTGGATGCCGGCGTTGTTGACCACGATGTGCACCGGCCCGTCCTGCAGCAGCGCGTCCAGCGCCGCGCGCGTGGCCGCGCCGTCGGCGACGTCGAAGGCCGCCGCCTGCGCCCGGCCGCCGTCCTCCCCGATCCGCGCCGCCAGCGCCTGCGCGCGTGCCACGTTGGCGTTGGCGTGGACGATGACGTGGTGCCCGGCGGCGGCCAGCGCGCGGCAGATGGCGCCGCCGATGTCGCCGCTGCCGCCGGTGACCAGGGCGCGGCGGGGATGGGGGGGGGTCGGGATCATCCGTGGATTGTGCCAGCGGCGCCCGTCGTCCCACTATCGGCGCACGCGCACCGTGTCACCGGCGGCACCTCCGCCGGGACGGCGCGGCCACCAGGCCCTGGCGAGCTGGTGCAAGCCATCGTCGCCGACGGCTTGGTGCTGGAGGACGTGGTCAACACCCTGCCCGAGGTCGCCGATCCCGCTGTGCGAGAACCGGTCGGGCCGCCAGGACCTGCTACCTGTCCGGCCCCTGCGCCTTCGCAGCGTCGCCCGGCGCCAGCCCCTCGACCGGGCCGACCTCGACGTGTTCGACCGGCGGATCCTTCCACAGCGCGTCCACCCACGCCTGGTACTGCCGCGGCTCCCAGAACCGGGGCGCGTAGAAGTCGTGCCCGCGGAGGTAGGTGGGCATGCCGTACGGTCCGGGCACCATGACGGTGACATCCTTGCGCGGGCGCCCGCTGATCATCGCCCGGCGGGCACGCTGCAGGTGCCTGGCGAGGCGCTGCCGGGCGGAAGCGTCGCCGTACGTGGCCAGGATGCCCGGGCCCAGTTCCAGCGCCCTGGCGCGCTCCTCGGGAGCGAGCCGGGACCAGTAGGCCTCCCGCTGCGCAACGAACTGGCGGTAGCCGCGTTCGGCCGCCAGGTCGGCCCACACGTAGGCCAGCGGACGGTCCTGCGGCTGGCCGATGCCTTTCCATGCCATCTCCGCGAGCATCGCCTGGGATGGCTTGTCGGCGAACTCGGCCGCCCTGGCGAAATGGGCCCGGGCGTCGGCGAAACGCCCTTGGTCGTAGGCAATGAATCCTTCGACCCGGAACTTCATGTCCGGATGCGCATCCAGGAAGGCCTTCGAGGCCAGGACCGCCTGGTCGTCGCGGTCGACGGCCGCAAGCTTCCCCTCCGCGTCGGCATTCGATGCCGGCACGGCGAGCAGGAACACCAAAACGAGCGCACGACTGCGCATCACCGCTCCGCACCGCGTGGGATCCGCATCCGATACTGGAACAGCCCGGGTACCGGATCAACGCGGCGCAAGGACGGCCGACGGCGACTCCGGGGCCGCGGCGAGGATCGCGGCGGCGCGGCCGCTGGCCACCACGCGGCCGCCGTGCAGGATGCGGAAGGCGTACTGCTGGCTGCCGGTGCCGGCGGCCAGCAGTTCGGCCTCGCCCTCCAGCGCGCCGGGCAGGTCGTCGATGCGCACCACCGCCAGTTCCACCTCGCGCAGCGCCACCAGCACCCCCGGCGCGGCGGCGGCGCCGCTGCGCGCGGCCAGCAGGCCGCCGTGCACCGCCATCGCCTGGGCGCCGTACTCGCACAGGGCCAGCGCATGCAGGCGGCCGTCGGCGCGCAGCGGGTGCGCCGGGTCGGCGTGGTTCCAGGCGCGCAGGCGGATGCGCGTGGCGTCCCAGGCATCGACCTGGTCCCACAGGCACATCGCGCCCTGGTGCGGCACCCGCGCCAGGATGCCGGCGCGGTCCAGCGCCGGCGCGCTCATGCGCCCGCCGCGCGCGCCGGCGCGCGCGCCACCAGCAGCGCCAGCACGAAGTTGAACACCACGCCCAGCGCCACCGTGCTGCCGATGGCGCGCAGCACCGGGATCGAGGACAGCGCCAGCAGGCTGAACACCAGCAGCGTGGTCAGGCTGCACACGATCACCGCGTGCAGGGTGCGCAGCTGTTCGTCGCGGTCGTCGCCGGCATGGTCGAAGAACAGCGCGTAGTCCAGGCCCAGGCCGGCGGCCAGGATCAGCGAGACCAGGTGGAACAGGTTGAGCTCCACGCCGCAGGC
>DASRYN010000117.1:0-7139 GCA_035687185.1 Pseudoxanthomonas sp.
GTCGCCGACGGTGTCGTAGGCCTCGGGCGCCAGCATCAGCCCGCCCAGCACCGCCTGTTCGGCCTCGACCGAGTGCGGCGGCACCCGGAGCTGTTCGACGCGCGCGTCGCTGCGGTCGTTGCGGAAGCCGGGGCGTGCGGACATCGGGGCGGTGGACTCCTTCGGCAGCGCCGCCGGCGGCGCCGGCGGGAACGGGATCGGGTCGGCCATCGTAGTCGGCTCCGCGCCAGGGAGTTGCAGATAACCCTGTGCATAACCAGTGGGAATCTCATTCCCCGCGACGGCGGAAAAAAGAAGGGCGCCCCGAGGCGCCCTTCCGGTGCGGCGTTGGCGCGCCGATCAGGCTTCCGGCTCGACCACGACCTTGACGGTGGTCTCGACGTCGGCGTGCAGGTGCACGGCGACCTCGAACTCGCCGACGTGGCGGATCGGGCCCTCGCCCATCACCACTTCGCTCTTCTCCAGCGGCAGGCCGGCGGCGGTGAAGGCCTCGGCGATGTCGCGCGGGCCGACCGAGCCGTACAGCTTGCCCTCGGTGGAGGCGTTGGCCTTCAGGGTGACGCTGGCGCCTTCCAGCCTGGCCAGGCGGGCCTGGGCCTCGTCCAGGATGGACTTGGCCTTGGCCTCGTACTCGGCGCGCTTGGCCTCGAACTCGGCCAGGTTGGCGGCGGTGGCCGGCACGGCCTTGCCCTGCGGCACCAGGTAGTTGCGGCCGTAGCCCGGCTTGACCGTGACCTTGTCGCCCAGGTTGCCCAGGTTGGTGACCTTCTGCAGAAGGATCAGTTCCATCGTATTGCTCCTCTATCCGTTAGCGGCGCCATGGTCGCGCCGCAACGCGTGCTGTCCGGATCGGACGTTCGTGGATCGGCAGCCACTGCCGCGATCCGGGTGCTCCCCGCCGAGCCGCGCGCGGACGCGCGGCCCCGCGGGGCACCCGCATCAGACGTCGTGGTTGTCGGTGTACGGGATCAGGGCCAGGTAACGGGCGCGCTTGATCGCGGTCGACAGCTGGCGCTGGTAACGCGACTTGGTGCCGGTGACGCGGCTGGGGACGATCTTGCCGTTCTCCGTCAGGTACTGGCGCAGGGTGTTGAGATCCTTGTAGTCGATCTCCTTGACGCCCTCGGCGGTGAACTTGCAGAACTTGCGGCGGCGGAAGAACTTGGACATGGGTGCGCTCCTCAGGCGGCTTCGGCGGTGTCGCCGTCGTTGTCGGCGGTGGCGGTGCCGCCCTCGCCCTCTTCGTCACGGCGGCGGCGCTCGCCGCGCTCGGGCTTGTCGCCCTTCTCGTCCTTGCTCTTCATGATCAGCGAAGGCTCGGTCTCCGGGCCGTCGCGGCGGATCACCAGGTGGCGCAGGATGGCGTCGTTGAAGCGGAAGGTCTCAACCAGCTCGTCCAGCACGGCCTGGCTGGCTTCCACGTTGAACAGCACGTAGTGGGCCTTGACCAGGTTCTGGATCGGGTAGGCCAGCTGGCGGCGGCCCCAGTCCTCGAGGCGGTGGACGGTGCCGTTGCCGTTCTCGATGATCGACTTGTAGCGCTCGATCATGGCCGGCACCTGCTCGCTCTGGTCAGGGTGGACCAGGAACACGATTTCGTAGTGGCGCATTGCGTTTTCCTTGTGGATGCGGCCCTGGCGGGCCTGGCAGCCCCCCGCCGTGGTGCATGCGGTGGGGCAAGGGTCTCCCGGCGCCAGCGGGCGCAGGGAGCCGGAAATTATGCCGGGACGGGCACTTGGGTGCAAATCCGGGGGTCCCGAGGCCGGGGCCGGCCGCCGGCCCGGGTGCCCTCCCCGCCCGGCCGGGCCGGCTCAGCCCGCCGCGCCGGCCCGTTTGCGCGCGGCGATCCAGGCGCGGATGTGGGCCTCCAGCGTCTCCAGCGGCACCGAGCCGGTGGCCAGCACCGCGTCGTGGAAGTCGCGCAGGTCGAAGGCCGGGCCGAGCTCGCGCGCGGCCTCCTCGCGCAGGGCCGAGATCCGCAGCTGGCCGATCTTGTAGGCCAGGGCCTGGCCCGGCCAGGCGATGTAGCGGTCGATCTCGTTGACCACGTCCTGCTCGGTCTTGGGCGAGTTGTCCATGAAGAAGTCGATCGCCTGCTGCCGGGTCCAGCCCTTGGCGTGCATGCCGGTGTCCACCACCAGGCGCACCGCCCGCCACATGTCGTAGGCCAGCTGGCCCATGCGGTCGTAGGGGTCGTCGTACAGGCCCATGTCGTAGCCCAGCCGCTCGGCGTACAGGCCCCAGCCCTCGCCGTAGGCGACGAAATAGGCGGTGCGGCGGAACATCGGCAGGTCGGGCAGCTCGGCGCCGCGCGCGAACTGGAAGTGGTGGCCGGGCACGGCCTCGTGCAGGGACAGGGCCAGCATCTCCCACTTCGGCCGGGTCCGGGGCTTGTACAGGTTGACGTAGTAGTACCCGGCGCGGCTGCCGTCCACCGCGCCCGGCTGGTAGTAGGCGGTGGTGGTGTCCGGGGCGATGTTGTCCGGGATGGCGCGCACCCCGTACGGCAGGCGCGGGATGGTGCGGAACACCTTCACCAGCTCCGGGTCGATGCGCTTGGACATGGCCTGGTAGGCCTCCAGCAGCTCGTCCGGGTCGTCGTAGAAGAACTTCGGGTCGGTGCGCAGGTGGTGGAAGAAGGCCTTCAGGTCGCCCTTGAAGCCCACCTCGGCGCGGATCTTCTCCATCGCGGCGCGGATCCGCTTCACCTCCTGCAGCCCGATCTCGTGGATCCGCTCCGCGGTCAGGTCGGTGGTGGTGTACCAGCCGGCGAGGAAGTCGTAGTAGGCCGGGCCGTCGGGCAGGTCGGTGGCGGCGATGCTGTCGCGGGCCTTCGGCAGGTACTCCTGGTCGAAGAAGCGTCCGAACTCGCGATAGGCCGGCACCACCATGCCGGCGATGGCCGCCTTCGCCCACGCGCGCAGCGCCTCCTGCTCGGCCGCCGGGATGGCCTCGGGCATCTTCCGGAACGGCTTGTAGAACGGGCTGGCCTCGGGGTCCTGGACCACCTGCGCGGCGATCTGGGCCGGCACCCGGCGCATCAGCACCGCGGGCGGCATGCTGCCGGCCTCGACGCCGGCGCGCATCAGCGCGGTGGTCTGCTCCAGCAGGCGCGGCAGCGCCTCCAGGCGGGCGATCCAGTTGCGGTAGTCCTGCGCGCTGGCGAAAGGCAGGATCTCGGCGAGGCCATCGGCGGTCTGCACCCCGCCCTGGTGGCCGACCGGCTGCAGGTACTCGCGGAAGCGCTGGCGCGCCACCGCCCGCTCCTGCAGCCACAGGAAGGTGTCGTAGTTGAGCCGGTCGGCCGGCGGCAGCGCGTCGCGGTCGATGCGGCGCAGCGCCGCCAGCGCCTCGCGGTCGGCCGCCTCGCGCCGGGCGATGGCCTCCGGGCTCATGTCGGTCCAGCGGTCGTCGTAGCGGCGGTCGCCGTGGTAGGCCGCGCTCTCCGGCGATTCGCGCAGGCCGCGCTCCCACTCGGCCTCGAACAGGCGGTGGAGGGCGGCGGAGGCCTGGCTGCGCGCGGCGACGGGGGCGTCGGCGGCGTGGGCCGGGAGGATCGGGCAGCAGGCGGCCAGGGCGGCGAGCAGCAGGGTGCGGCGCATGGAGGCTCCGTTGAAGGCGAAAGCCCAAGCCTAGCGCGTCGGCCGCCGCGGCAGGGGTGCCGGAAGTCCTCGCCGGCGCGGCCCGGACTTCAGCGCGCGGCGCGGCGGCGATTCATCCTTCCGAACAGGGCGCCCCCAGCACGGCGTCCGCGAGCAGCCCGAGCGTGGGATGGCCCAGCGCCTCCCCGAGCCGGAGGCCGCCGACCACGCATGCCGCCATCAGCGCCAGGCCCGCCCAGAACTGCCAGCGGCGGACGTCGCGCGCGATCTGCTCACGGACTCCCGCCATCGCCGGGCCTCAGGCCGCGTCCGCCCGCGTGGTGAAGCTCTCGCCGCAGCCGCACTCGGCGGTGGCATTGGGGTTGTCGAAGGCGAACACCTCCGACAGCCCCTGCCGGACGAAGTCGATGCGGGTGCCGTCCACCAGCGGCAGGCTCTGCGCGTCCACGTAGATGCGCACGCCGTCCTGCTCGAACACGGTGTCGCCCTCGCGCTGGTCGCGGGCCAGGTCGGCCACGTAGCCCCAGCCCGAGCAGCCGGTGCGGGCCACGCCGAAACGCAGGCCGAGCACGCCGGGCGTGGACGACACGAAGCGCTGGACGCGGGCGAAGGCGGCGGGGGTGAGGGTGATGGCCATGTCGTGCTCCTCGTGAGCCGGGAGTATAGCCCCGGCCCCAGCGGGAAGGCTGGCACTCCGGTAAACTCCCGTGCCCCACAGATCGGGTCCATGGGACGAGGATTCAAGTCATGACGGTGGTCAGCGTCGAACACGCGCTCGCAGGCCGGATTCCCGCCGGCGGCGAAGTCACGGTGCGCGGCTGGGTGCGCACGCGGCGCGACTCCAAGGCCGGCCTGAGCTTCGTGAACGTCAGCGACGGCTCCTGCTTCGCGCCGATCCAGGTCGTGGCCCCGGCCAGCCTGCCCAACTACGAATCCGAGGTGAAGCACCTGACTGCCGGCTGCTCGGTGGTGGCCACCGGCACCCTGGTGCCCTCGCAGGGCCAGGGCCAGGCGTTCGAGATCCAGGCCTCGCAGGTGGAGGTGGTCGGCTGGGTCGAGGACCCGCTCACCTACCCGATGCAGCCCAAGCAGCACTCGCTGGAGTACCTGCGCGAGTTCGCGCACCTGCGCCCGCGCACCAACCTGTTCGGCGCGGTCACCCGCATCCGCCACTGCCTGGCCCAGGCGGTGCACCGCTTCTTCCACGAGCGCGGCTTCTACTGGATCAGCACGCCGATCATCACCACCTCCGACGCCGAGGGCGCCGGGCAGATGTTCCGCGTCTCCACCCTGGACCTGGCCAACCTGCCCCGCGGCAAGGACGGCGAGGTGGACTTCTCCCGCGACTTCTTCGGCAAGGAGACCTTCCTGACCGTCTCCGGCCAGCTCAACGTGGAGGCCTACTGCCTGGCGCTGAGCAAGGTCTACACCTTCGGCCCGACCTTCCGCGCCGAGAACAGCAACACCACCCGGCACCTGGCCGAGTTCTGGATGATCGAGCCGGAAATCGCCTTCGCCGACCTGGCCGCCGACGCCGACCTGGCCGAGGATTTCCTCAAGTACCTGTTCCGCGCGGTGCTGGACGAGCGCGCCGACGACATGGCCTTCATCGCCGAGCGCGTGCAGAAGGACGCCATCACCCGCCTGGAAGCGTTCATCAACTCGCCGTTCGAGCGCATCGACTACACCGACGCCATCGGCCTGCTGCAGAAGTCCGGCCGCCGGTTCGACTTCCCGGTGGAATGGGGCCTGGACCTGCAGACCGAGCACGAGCGCTGGCTGACCGAGGAGCACGTCGGCCGCCCGGTGGTGGTGATGAACTACCCCGAGCACATCAAGGCGTTCTACATGCGCCTGAACGACGACGGCAGGACCGTGGCCGCCATGGACGTGCTGGCGCCGGGCATCGGCGAGATCATCGGCGGCAGCCAGCGCGAGGAACGCCTGGACGTGCTGGACGCGCGCATGGCCCAGTTCGGCCTGGACCCGCAGCACTACGGCTGGTACCGCGACTTCCGCCGTTACGGCAGCGTGCCCCACGCCGGCTTCGGCCTGGGCTTCGAGCGCCTGGTCGTGTACGTGTGCGGGCTGTCCAACATCCGCGACGCCATCGCCTACCCGCGCGCGCCGGGCAACGCGGAATTCTGAGGTCCGGGCCGGCCGATGATCCTGTTCTTCGCCCTGTGCTTCGTCGGCGTGGCCATCGCCGGCGCCACCGCCTTCGCCATCTTCTGGCCGCTCACGCTGGTGCACGTGCGCGACCGCCACGCGGGCACGGCGGCCGACTTCGGGCCGGGCGCCTTCATGGACCCGGCTGCGCTGCGCTGGCTGCTGGCGGGCACCTACCGCGCCACCGGCGACCGCTCGCTGACCGGGCTGGCCACGCCGGCGCGGATCTCGCTCATCACCATCGTCCTGGGCCTGTCGGCCGCAGGCCTGCTGTGGCTGGCCTCGGAGGTGCTGCCATGACCGATGCCCTCCACCCCTACCCCCCGCGCGAGCACTGGTGGCTGGCCGTGCTCGGCCGCACCCTGCACTGGGCGCGGCTGCGCGTGCGCGAGGCCGGCACGGCCGAGGTGCTGGACCACGACGGCACCGTCCACGCCTACGACAGCGAGGACACCGCGCGCTCCATGCTGCTGGACGCGGGCTACGTCGAGTTCGACGGCCTGGACGAGGACGACGCGCTCGAGCGCGGCTTCTCGCTGGACGAGGTGGCTCCCCCGCGCGCCGACGACGACGCCACCCTGGTGACGCGGATGTCCCTGGACCTGGGCCGCCGGGCCTGAGCCGTGTACACGCCGCGCGCGTTCGCGGAGGACGACCTGGCCGGGCTGGACTGGCTGCTGGCACGCGATCCGTTCGCCACCCTGGTGACCTGCGGCGCCGACGGCCTGCCGCTGGCCACCCACCTGCCCGTGCTGTACGCGCGGCAGGGCGATGAGGTGCTGCTGGAAGGCCACTGGGCCCGGCCCAACCCGCAGGCCGCGCACGCGGGCACGGCGCTGCTGATCGTGCACGGCCCGCACCACTACATCTCCCCGGGCTGGTATCCGGACAAGGGCCAAGTGGCGCGCGTGCCGACCTGGAACTACGCCGCCGCGCACCTGTACGGCGAGCTGAGCCCCCTTCATGGCGAGGCGGACCTGGCCTCGATCGTGGCCCGCCTGGGCGAGTTCTTCGAGCCGCGGGCCGGCGGCGACTGGCGCTACGACCACGACGACCCGCGCGAGCGCGCCCAGCTGCGCGGCATCGTCGGCTTCCGCTTCCGGGCGGCGCGCATCGAGCTGAAGTTCAAGCTCAACCAGAACCATCCGCCGGCCAACGTGGCCGGCGCAATCGAGGGCCTGCGGGGCCGGCCCGGCGAGGACGCGGCGGAGATCGCCGCACTGATGGCCGGGCGCCTGGCCCGCCGCGGCTGAGGGCGCGACGGTTGCCGTTGCATCCACCTTCGGCAACCGGCCGCGGGTGGGTGATAATGGCGGCATGGCCTACGACCTCCACGACCTGATCGAACGCAATCGCGCCTGGTCCGAA
>DASRYN010000118.1:0-7626 GCA_035687185.1 Pseudoxanthomonas sp.
CCACTGCCAGCACCGCCGCGCCCCATGCGCCCAGCCACAGCCACGGCCGGCGGAACGGCTTGAGCCCGCTCACAGCCGCCAGCTGAGGTCGCCGAGCAGGAAGGCCGCGCCCAGATCCACGTCGCGCGAGAAGGCCATGGCCTGGAAGCGCTCGCCCATCCGCTCGGGCAGGGTCAGGCGCTTGAGCTCCTGGCGCAGGCGCAGGGCGCCGGCCTCGTCGGTGCGCGATTCGGCTTCGGCCAGCAGGCGGTCGATGCCGTTGCCCAGCAGGAAGCTGGCCTGGCTGCAGTAGCCGGCCAGGTCGAAGCCCGCGCCGGTGCCGGCCTCGGCCAGGGCGGTGAAGTCCACCGAGGCGGTGATGTCCTGCAGCCCGGGCCAGCGCAGCACGTCCTCGTGCATGCGCTGGCGGTAGAACGCGCGCAGCGTGCCGTCGGCGCGCTGCGGCAGGTAGTACTCGCGGCGCGGATGGCCGTAGTCGAGGAACAGCATGGCGCCGGCGCGCAGTCCGCCGGCCACCGCCTGCAACCAGTACGGCAGCTGCGGCAGCAGCTCGGAGCGGTAGCCCTCGGCGAAGGGCGCCTCCAGGTAGCGTTCGACGTGGCGCACCGCCGCGGCCAGCAGCGCGTCGGCCGGGCGTTCGGTACGCACGAACCCGTCGCCGTCCACGGCCACGTGTTCCTCGTACACCTCGCCGCCGCGCAGCACGAAACGCGGCGTGGGCAGCGCGTCGATCACCTCGTTGGCGAACAGCACCCCGTCCCACTCGTCCTCGAACGGGCGGTCCAGCCATTCCACCAGGCCGAACACCAGCGGCGTGAGCGTGCGCTGCAGCCGCTCGCGCTGGCGCTGGCGCAGGTCGGCCGAGGGCTCGAGGATGGCGTAGCGGTCCGGCAGCGCGTCCAGCTCCAGCAGGCGCTTGAGCGCCACTTCCGCGAAGGCGCCGCTGCCGCCGCCCACCTCGAGCACGCGCGCGTGCGGGCCCAGCTCGCGCAGCGCGCCGGCCAGCACGCCCGACACCGTGGCCGCGAACAGCCGCCCGGACTCGGGCGCGGTGACGAAATCGCCCGCCTCGCCGAACTTGGTGCTGCCGGCGCTGTAGTAGCCCAGCCCCGGCGCGTACAGGCACAGCTCCATGAAGCGCGAGAACGGGATGCTGCCGCCGGCGTGCGCGATCTCGGCGCGGATGTGCGCGGCCAGCGTGCGGCTGTGGCGCAGGGCTTCGTCGTCGGGAAGGGGCAGGTCGGGGTGCATCGGCTGCGCGCGCATTGGACAATGGCCAGCATAGCCGAGCGAGCCCTGCCCATGACTGCATCACGCCCCGTGGCCCTGGTCACCGGCGCCGCGCGCCGCATCGGCGCGGCGATCGCGCGCCGGCTGCACGCGACCGGGCACGACCTGGCCCTGCACCACCTGCACTCCGGCGCGGACATGGCGGCGCTGGCCGCCGAACTGGAGCGGGCGCGGCCGTCCAGCGTGCTGGTGCTGCAGGCCGACCTGCGCCAGTTCGACCGGCTGCCGGAGCTGGTGGCGCGCTGCGTGGGCCACTACGGCCGGCTGGACGCGCTGGTGAACAACGCCTCCAACTTCCATCCCACGCCGCTGGGGCAGGCCACGCCCGGCGACTGGGACGCGCTGTTCGCGGTCAACGCGCGCGCGCCGTTCTTCCTGGCCCAGGCCGCTGCACCGCACCTGCGCGCGGCGCGTGGCGCGATCGTCAACCTCGCCGACGTCTATGCCGCGCGGCCGCTGCCCGACCACGCCGCCTACTCGGCGGCCAAGGCGGCGCTGGTGTCGCTGACCCGCTCGCTGGCGCTGGCGCTGGCGCCGCAGGTGCGGGTGAACGCGGTGGCCCCGGGCGCGATCCTGTGGCCGGAGCAGGCGCAGCAGCAGGACGCGGCCGCGCGGCAGGCCATCCTCGACGCCACCGCGCTGGGCCGCACCGGCACGCCGGAGGACGTGGCCGCCGCGGTGCAGTGGCTGCTCTCGGACCAGGCCGGCTACGTCACCGGCCAGGTGCTGCACGTGGACGGCGGCCGCGAGCGCTGACGCACCGCAAGGCCGCGGGGCCCGCGGCGGCCTCGGCCGTCCCGCGCCCGCGTCGGCAGGCCTACAGGGGGACCACCTCGAAGGCCTCGCCGTGCTGCGGGTGCGCGCGCCACAGCTCGCCCAGCGCGCGGCCGCTGAGCGGATCGACGAAACCGGGCGCGATGTCAGCCAGCGGCTTGAGCACGAAGGCATGGCGCAGCTCCGGGCGCGGCACGCGCACGCGGCCGTCGGCGGCGCGCAGTACCAGGTCGCCGTAGAACACCACGTCCACGTCCAGGGTGCGGTCGGCCAGGCGCGGGCCGTCGCGGCGGCGGCCGTGGCGGTCCTCCAGCGCGTGCAGCCAGTCCTCCAGCGCGCGCAGCGGCAGGTCGGTGCGCAGCATCGCCGCGTTGTTGAGGAAGGGCGCGCCGTCGAAACCCACCGCGGGCGTGCGGTAGGCCGGCGACACGGCCAGGTCGCCGAAGCGCGCCCGCAGCGCCTGCAGCGCCGCGCGCAGGTGGTGCTCGGGCTCGACGTTGCTGCCCAGGCTCAGCAGCACGGTGACGGCGCCGCGCGCGGCGGCGGGCTCGGCCGGGCCGGGCATGGGCGCTAGGACCGCTCGGGGTGGCCGTCGCGCGCGCGCGCGGGCTCGGCGTCGGCGTCGTCCAGCGGGGTCTCCCACGGGAAGCGCGGCAGCGTGCGCACCGCGTGCTCCAGCTTGCGCGACCAGTTGGCGTGGATGTCGGCGTACAGCGCGTTGCCCGCGTCCATGCGCATCTGCTGGCTGATGCGCAGGTCGCCGGCGCGGACCAGCGCCAGGTCCACCGGCAGGCCGACGGACAGGTTGGAACGGATGGTCGAGTCCAGCGATACCAGCGCGCAGCGCGCGGCGTCCTCCAGCGCGGTATCCGGGCGCACGATGCGGTCCAGGATCGGCTTGCCGTACTTGGACTCGCCGATCTGCAGGTAGGGCGTTTCCGGCGAGGCGGAGATGCAGTTGCCCAGCGGGTAGATCATGTACAGGCCGGGGCGCTCGCCGGCGATCTGCCCGCCGAAGATCAGCGTGGCTTGGGTGCTGATGCCGTGGTGGTGCTCGCCCTCACTGGCGCGCACCTGGCTGGCCACGAGCACCTCGCCCACGTACGCGGCCGCCTCGAACAGGTGGGCGAAGGTGCGCAGGCTGCGCGGGGCGGACGGGTCCTCCGCGTCGCGGCGCAGGCAGGAGATCGCCAGCTGGGTGGTGGCCAGGTTGCCCGAGGTCATCACCACGAACACGCGCTCGCCGGGGTATTCGAACGCGTGCAGCTTGCGGTGGACGCGCACGTCGTCCAGCGAGGCGTTGGTTCGCGTGTCAGCGGCGAAGACCAGGCCTTCGTCCACTTCGATGCCGACGCAGTAGGTCATGGGCGGCTCGTCGTACGGAGCGCGGCGATTCTACACGCCGCGCGTCCAGGCCCGGTGGACGCGCGCGGCGCTCACTCCGCGGCGCGCTCCGGGGCGGTGCGCTCGATCACCACGCCCACCGCCCGCGCGCCGCGCACCGCGCCGGGCTTGCTCAGCTTCAGCCGCAGCCAGGGCACGCCGAATTCCTCGATCACGAGGGCCGCGCAGCGTTCGGCCAGGGTCTCCACCAGGCCGAAGTCCGACTGGCCGACGAATTCGATCAGGCGCTTGCTCACCGCCTTGTAGTCCAGCGTGTGCGCGATGTCGTCGCTGGCGGCCGGCCGGCGGTTGTCGAACGCCATCTCCAGGTCGAAGCGCAGCGTCTGCCGGATGCGCCGCTCCCAGTCGTAGATGCCGATCAGCGCCTCGATCTCCAGCCCCTCGATGAACACCTTGTCCACGCGCCCTCCTCAGGCCGCCAGCGCCGGCAGCGCCGCCATGTCCCAGCGCGCGGCGACCTTCACCTGCGCGTCGTCGTGCTGGCCGGCCTGCAGCCGCAGCGCGCCGGCGAAGGCGATCATCGCGCCGTTGTCGGTGCACAGCGCCGGCCGCGGGAAGCAGGCGCGGCCGCCGCGCGCGGCGCACATGGCCTGCAGCCGCGCGCGCAGGCGCTTGTTGGCGCCCACGCCGCCAGCCACCACCAGGGTGTCGCAGCCGGCCGCGTCCAGCGCGCGCTCGCACTTGATCGCCAGCGTGTCCACGACCGCGTCCTCGAAGCCGCGGGCGATGTCGGCGCGCGTCTGCGGCGCCTGGTCCGACTGCTGCCAGGCCAGCAGCACCTGGGTCTTCAGGCCGCTGAAGCTGAAGTCCAGGCCGGGCCGGTCGGTCATCGGCCGGGCGAAGCGGTAGGCGCCGGGCGCGCCCTGCTCGGCCAGCGCCGCCAGCTGCGGGCCGCCGGGGTACGGCAGGCCCATCAGCTTGGCCGTCTTGTCGAAGGCCTCGCCGGCGGCGTCGTCCAGGGTCTCGCCCAGCAGGCGGTAGCGGCCGATCGCGTCCACCGCCACCAGCTGGGTGTGCCCGCCGGAGACCAGCAGCGCGACGAACGGCGGCTGCGGCGGGTCGTCCTCCATCAGCGGGGCCAGCAGGTGGCCCTCCATGTGGTGCACGCCGATGGCTGGCACGCCCAGCGCCCAGGCCAGCGCGCGCGCGGTGCCGGCGCCCACCAGCAGCGCGCCGACCAGGCCCGGGCCGGCGGTGTAGGCCACCCCGTCCAGGTCGCCGGTGCCCAGCCCGGCCTCGGCCAGGGTCTGCCGCACCAGCGGCAGCAGCTTGCGCACGTGGTCGCGGCTGGCCAGCTCGGGGACCACGCCGCCGTACTCGGCGTGCAGGGCGATCTGGCTGTAGACCGCATGGGCGCGCAGGCCGGCGGCGGTGTCGTACACCGCCACGCCGGTCTCGTCGCAGGAAGTTTCGATGCCGAGGACGCGCATGGCTCTTGGGTGTGGGGAACGGGGGGACGGGAAGCCGGCCCGGGCCCGGCTTGCAGCCGGCCCGGGGAGGGGGCTATCATACGCGGCTCACCGGGCCAGGCCCGGTATTTTGTGCCCCGGAGATTCCATGCCCAGCGTCAAAGTCCGCGAAAACGAGCCGTTCGAGTTTGCGCTCCGTCGCTTCAAGCGCACCTGCGAAAAGGCCGGCGTCCTGGCCGAGACCCGCAAGCGCGAGTTCTACGAGAAGCCGACCCAGGAGCGCAAGCGCAAGGCGGCCGCCGCGGTGAAGCGCCAGCTGCGTCGCATGTCGCGCGACGTCACCAAGCGCCAGCGCCTGTACTGAGCCCTGCGCGGGATCGTCGCGCCCGCCGCTGCCTCCGGCGCGGCTGCGCGGCACCCCCCGAAAGCCGGCACGCCCCCGCGTGACCGGCTTTTCGTGTTTTCCGGGCGGTGGCCCCGGTCGCCCCCGCATCCCCCGACCGACGGAAGGTGTTCCCCATGAGCCTCAAGCAGCGACTGAGCGACGACATGAAGGCCGCCATGAAGGCCGGCGACAAGCAGGGCCTGGCGGTGATCCGGCTGATCAACGCCGCGGTCAAGCAGAAGGAAGTCGACGAGCGGATCGAGCTGGACGACGCCCAGGTGCTGGCGGTGCTGGACAAGATGGTCAAGCAGCGCAAGGACTCGGTGGCCCAGTACGAGGCCGCCGGCCGCGCCGACCTGGCCGAGGCCGAGCGCGCCGAGATCGTGGTGATCGAGCGCTACCTGCCGGCCAAGCTGGACGAGGCCGCGATCATGGCCGCCATCGACGCGGCCATCGCCCAGACCGGTGCCAGCGGCCCGGCCGACATGGGCAAGCTGATGGGCGTGCTCAAGCCGCAGCTGGCCGGCCAGGCCGACATGGGCCAGGTCTCGGCCCTGGTCAAGCGGCGCCTGGCGGGCTGAACCGGCGCCCCGCGCGCTGACCGCGCCGTCACGACGCCGTTGCTGCAATGGCGCCTCCATCCAGCGGAGGCGACCGGACATGGCAGCCGCATCCCAGCGCCGCCCCCGCCGCGGGCCCGCCGCGGCGTTCCTGCCGGCCCTGGCGCTGGCGCTCGCCGGCTGCATCAGCAGCCGCGAGCCGCCGCAGGACCTGGCCGCGACGAGCGCCGGTGCAGGCGCGGACGCCCCGGCCTACCCGCCCGGCACCGGTCCCGACCCCGTGCTGCCGGCGCCCAAGCCGACCCGGATCCCGGTGGTGGAGATCGCCCCGGCCGTCGGCTGGCCCGAGCACGGGCGCCCGCAGCCGGCCCCCGGCTTCACGGTCACGCCCTTCGCGCGTGGCCTGGAACACCCCCGCACGCTGCTGGTGCTGCCCAACGGCGACGTGCTGGTGGCCGAGAGCAACCGGCCCGAGGGCAACGCCGGGCGCAGCCCGCGCCAGCTGGCCATGGCCGCGGTGCAGGACCGCGCGGGCGCCGGCGTGCCCAGCGCCGACCGCATCACCCTGCTGCGCGACGCCGACGGCGACGGCCAGGCCGAGCAGCGCCACGACTTCCTCGCCGGGCTGGCCTCCCCCTTCGGCATGGCCCTGGTCGGCGACACCCTCTACGTCGCCAACGCCGACGCGCTGGTGAAGGTGCCCTACAGCGAAGGCGCCACCCGGATCGAGGCGGCGCCGCGCAAGGTCGCGGACCTGCCGGCCGGCCGCAACCATCACTGGACCAAGGCGCTGGCCGCCAGCGCGGACGGACGCCGGCTGTTCGTCGGCGTGGGCTCCAACAGCAACATCGCCGAGCACGGGATGCAGGAGGAGACCGACCGGGCCGCGGTGCTGGCGGTGGACCCGGCCACCGGCGCGGTGCGCAACCACGCCTCCGGCCTGCGCAACCCCACCGCGCTGGCGATCCACCCGCACGACGGCCGCCTGTGGGCGGTGGTGAACGAGCGCGACGAGATCGGCAACGACCTGGTGCCCGACTACCTGACCTCGGTGCGCGAGGGCGCCTTCTACGGCTGGCCCTACAGCTACTGGGGCCAGCACGTGGACCCGCGGGTCGAGCCGCAGGACCCGGCCATGGTCGCCCGCGCCATCGCCCCGGACTACGCGCTCGGCTCGCATGTCGCGCCGCTGGGGCTGGCGTTCCACCACGGGCGCGGCATCCCCGCGCGCTATGCCGGCGGCGCCTTCATCGGCCTGCACGGCTCGTGGAACCGGCAACCCAAGGTCGGCTACACGGTGGTGTTCGTGCCGTTCGCCGGCGGCCGACCCTCCGGCCCGATGGAAACGGTGCTCGGCGGCTTCGTCGGCGAGGACGGCAAGGCCCGCGGCCGGCCCACCGGCGTGGCGGTGGACGCGCGCGGCGGCGTGCTGGTGGCCGACGACGTCGGCAACGCGGTCTGGCGCATTGCCGCCACGGCGCCGGCGGAGGCCCGATGAGCGTGGACGCGGCCACCGCGGGGGCCGGCCCGCGGGCGCGCGGCGCCGAGGCCGCTCCCGCCGCGGCGGTGGCGAACGCGGCCGCGCGGATCGAGGCCATCGACCTGGCCCGCGGCCTGGCGGTGTGCCTGATGATCGTCTCGCACGGCACCAACGGGCTGATGCCCTACGCCGATTTCCCCGACTGGGGCCAGGTGCCGGTGCACGCGCTGACCAAGTTCTCCTCCTCGCTGTTCTTCATCGTCTTCGGCGTGGCCCTGGCGGTGGCGTTCGTGCCCAGGACCGGCGGCGCCGACTGGCCGCGCC
>DASRYN010000119.1:0-6108 GCA_035687185.1 Pseudoxanthomonas sp.
AGGGTGGAGGTGGCGTCCTCGCCCTCGCGCGCCGGGAAGAACAGCGGCAGGTAGTACTCGATGCCGGCCGGGGCCAGGCCCGCCTTCAGGTCCTGGTACAGCGCGCTGCGGCGGGTGTCCACGTCGAAGCGCTCGCGCAGGGCGTCGAGCACGCGCGCGATGCTGGCCTCGTCCATCGGCAGCTCGCGCCCGGGGAGCATGCGCACGGCGTCGGTGCGGTCCAGCGAGCGCTGGGTCTCCGGATCGAAGCGGCGGATGGAGTCGATCTCGTCGTCCAGCAGCTCGATCCGCAACGGCGCCTGCGCGCCCATCGGGAACACGTCGAGCAGGCCGCCACGCACGGCGAAGTCGCCCGGGTCCAGCACCTGCGGCACGTTGCGGTAGCCGGCGGCCTCGAGGCGGCGCTTCTCCGCGTCCAGGTCCAGGCGCTGGCCGACCTCCAGGTCGAAGCTGCCGCCGGCGACGTAGCGCAGCGGCGGTAGCCGCTGCAGCAGGGTCTGCACCGGCACCACCACGATGCCGCGCTCCAGCCCCGGCAGCCGCTGCAGCGCCGCCAGGCGCTGGCTGACGATGTCCGGGTGCGGGCTGAAGCGGTCGTAGGGCAGCGTCTCCCAGTCGGGAAAGGGCACCACGGGCAGGGCGGCATCCTCGCCCAGCAGCGTGTGCAGGTCGGATTCGACCTGGTGCGCGCCCTGGTTGTCGCGGGCCACGAACAGCAGCGGGCCGTCGTGCGCCCGCGCGGCGCGGACCAGGTGCCAGGCCAGGGCCGAGGGCGAGGCCGGTGCGCGCCACCAGGCGCGCGACTGCCCGCGGCGCGGCAGCGGGGGAACGGAAGGCGGGAAAGCGGGGACGGGCGACATGAACCGCGCATTGTAGCCGCGCGCGTCCGGGCGGCCTCGACGGCACCGTGACGTGCCCGGCCGCCGACGGCGCGGCTCAGGCCGGCGGCAGGTCCAGCACCAGGCGCACCAGGCCGGGCGGCGCGGCGCCCAGCTCGGGGCGGAAGCCCATCGAGGCGGCCAGGTCGAGCATCGGTCCGTTGTCCTCGGGCACGTCGCCGTAGAGGCGGTCCAGGTAGCGGCCGCGCGACCACTTCACCAGCTTCTGCATCAGGTGGCGGCCCAGCCCCAGCCCGGCGACGTAGCTGCCCAGCAGGATGGCGTACTCGGCCTGGCGGGTGCCGGGCACCACCCGGGCGCGGGCCAGGCCGGCGATCATCGCCTCGCCCGGCGGCAGCGGCTCGGCGCCGACCAGCACCAGCTCGTTCCGCGGGTCGGGCCGGGCCAGGCGCGCGGCGGCGGACTCGTCGAGCGCGCCCTCGGCGAAGCCGGCGCGGACCTCGTCGGGGCCGAGCAGCGCGAACACGCCCTGCAGCGGGGCGGCGTCCTCGGGGCGGATGGGGCGGATCAGGATGGTCCGCCGGTTGGGCAGCACGAACTCCTCGTGCCAGGGGGGGAGCCGGTTGCGTGGCATGGCGCGATATTCCCATGTTCGGACATATCGTGCACCGGGCCGCTGCTAGACTCCGTCACAGTTCACACACGGGGCGGCCATGGCAGGCAGCGGCGACTCCACCCGGGCAATCCTGTTCGCGCTGGGCGCGAACTTCGCCATCGCCGTGGCCAAGGGCGTGGCCGCCTTCGTGACCGGCTCCGGCGCGATGCTGGCCGAGACCGTGCACTCGCTGGCCGACTGCGGCAACCAGCTGCTGCTCCTGCTGGGCATGCGCCAGGCGCGCCGCCCGGTGTCCCCGGAGTACCCGCTCGGCTACGGGCGCGCCATCTACTTCTGGTCGTTCCTGGTGGCGGTGATGCTGTTCAGCGTGGGCGGCATGTTCTCGGTGTACGAGGGCGTGCACAAGCTGCAGCACCCCGAGCCGCTGGAGCAGTGGTGGTGGGCCGCCGGCGTGCTGGTGTTCGCCATCGGCGCCGAGGCCGTGTCCATGCGCGCCTGCCTGCAGGAGGTGAACAAGGCGCGCGGCTCGCGTTCGCTGTGGCAGTGGTTCCGCGAGAGCCGGCAGGCCGAGCTGGTGGTCATCTTCGGCGAGGACCTGGCCGCGCTGCTGGGCCTGGTGTTCGCGCTGGCGGCGGTGCTGGCCGCGGTGGCCACGGGCGACCCGTTCTGGGACGCGGTGGGCACCATCGGCATCGGCGTGCTGCTGATCGTGATCGCGGTGCTGGTGGCCATCGAGGTGAAGGCCATGCTGATCGGGCAGAGCGTGGACCCGCTGCTGCAGGCCCGCATCCGCGAGTTCGTGGAAGGCCGGCCGGAGGTGGCGCAGCTGCTGCACCTGATCACCCTGCAACAGGGCAACGAGGTGCTGGTCTCCGTCCACGCGCGCCTGCGCCAGGTGGAGGACGGCCGCGCCATGCTCGCCGACATCGACCGCATCGAGCGCGAGCTCAAGCAGGCGTTCCCGGTGGTGCGCTGGAGCTTCTTCGAGCCGGACGGGGACGCGCCGCCGGCGCGGGCCTGACCACGGCCGCGTGGCCGCCGGCGGGCGGCCCGACTATGCTTGCGCGCATGCCCCTGGTCCTGATCGCCGAAGACGAGCCCGCCATCGCCGACACGGTGCTGTACGCCCTGCGCAGCGAGGGTATCGCCGCCGAGCACTGCCTGCTGGGCCGCGATGTGGTGCCGCGGGTGCGCGCCGGCGGCGTCGACGTGGTGGTGCTGGACGTGGGCCTGCCGGACGCCAGCGGCTTCGACGTGTGCCGCGAGCTGCGCGGCTTCAGCGACGTGCCGGTGATCTTCCTCACCGCGCGCAGCGACGAGATCGACCGCGTGCTCGGCCTGGAGCTGGGCGCCGACGACTACGTGGCCAAGCCCTTCTCGCCGCGCGAGCTGGTGGCGCGCGTGCGCGCGCGGCTGCGCCGGCGCCAGGCCGGTGCCCCCACCGCCTGGGCCACGCACGGGGACTTCGCCATCGACCGCGAAGGCCACCGCATCCGTTTCCGCGGCAGGCCGCTGGAGCTGACCCGCTACGAGTACGCCCTGCTGGAGGCGCTGCTGCAGCGCCCGGGCGCCATCCTCAGCCGCGCGCAGCTGATGGACCGCTGCTGGGACAGCGACGCCGACAGCGGCGACCGCACCGTGGACACCCACGTCAAGACGCTGCGCGCCAAGCTGCGCGCCGCCGGCGCGGAGGCCGACCCGATCCGCACCCATCGCGGCCTGGGCTACGCGCTGGAGCCCTGAGCGTGCGCCTGGGCCTGCGCCTGTTCGCGGCGTTCTTCCTGATCGTGGGGCTGGCCGCGTACTTCGTCATGCGCGTGTTCGTCGACGAGGTCAAGCCGGGCGTGCGCCAGGCGATGGAATCGACCCTGGTGGACACGGCCAACGTGCTGGCGGCGATGGCCGCCCCGGACCTGAGGGACGGACGCATCGCCGACGGCCCGTTCGCACGCCACCTGGCCGAGGCCGGCGCGCGCGAGCTCAACGCCCGCATCTGGCACATCGACAAGCGCCGGATCGACTACCGCGTCACCGTGACCGACGCGCGCGGCATCGTGGTGTACGACTCGCGCGGGCGCGACCTGGGCCGCGACCACTCGCGCTGGAACGACGTCCACCGCACCCTGCGCGGCGAGTACGGCGCCCGTTCCAGCCCGGAGGGCGACGACCCGGACCGCACGGTGATGCACGTGGCCGCGCCGGTGCTGGACCCGGCCACCGGCGCGCTGATCGGCGTGCTCACCGTGGCCCAGCCCAACCGCACGGTGGAACCCATCATCGCCGCCAGCCAGCGCAACATCGTGCGCCAGGGCGCGTGGCTGGTGGCGCTGTCGGCCCTGATTGGCGTGCTGATGACCTGGTGGCTGGCGCAGCGCATCCGCCGGCTCAACCGCTACGCGCAGGCGGTGGCCGCCGGCCGGCCGGTGCCGCCGCCGCCGCCGCGCCGGGACGAGATCGGCCAGCTCGGCCGCGCGCTGGAGGACATGCGCCGCAAGCTGGAGGGCAAGGCCTACGTCGAGCAGTACGTGCAGTCGCTGACGCACGAGATGAAGAGCCCGCTGGCGGCCATCCGCGGCGCGGCCGAGCTGTTGCAGGAGCCGCTGCCGGAGGCCGAGCGGCAGCGGTTCTCGGGCAACATCCTGGCCCAGGAGCGGCGGCTGACCGAGACCATCGACAAGCTGCTGGCCCTGGCCGAAGTGGAGCAGCACGGCTGGCTGCAGCGGCGCGAGCGCATCGACGCGGGCGCGCTGCTGCGCCAGGCGGCCGAGGCCGCCGACACGCGCATCGCCGCGGCCCGCCTGCGACTCGAGCTGGCCGTTCCCGGGCGGCCGCTGGCGGTGCAGGGCGACCCGTTCCTGCTGCGGCAGGCGGTGGGCAACCTGATCGACAACGCCATCGCCTTCTCGCCGGAGCACGGCGCCATCGAACTGGGCGCCGACGCCAGCGGCGGGCAGCTGCGCCTGTACGTGCGCGACCAGGGCCCCGGCGTGCCGGACTACGCCGCCGGCCGGGTGTTCGAGCGCTTCTATTCGCTGCCGCGGCCGGGCGGGGGGCAGCGCAGCTCGGGGCTGGGCCTGCCGTTCGTGCGCGAGGTGGCGCGCCTGCACGGTGGCGAGGCCGCGCTGGGCAACCGCCCCGGCGGCGGCGCCGAGGCCCTGCTGTCGCTGCCGCTGGCGCGCTAACCCGGCCGCCGGCGCACTTCACACGGGCTTCAACTCCGGCCCGCGATGGGCCCACGCGGCGGGCGCACAGTGCGTGGCGTTCCCACCGAGGCTCCGCCCATGAAATCCCTGCGTCTTGCCTTGCGTTTCCTGGTCGTCGGCGGCCTGGCGCTGCTGCTGCTGGTGCCGTTGTCGATGATCCGCGGCGTGGTCCACGATCGCGAGCGCTACCGCGCCCAGGCGGTGGAGCGCGTGTCGCAGAGCATGGCCGGCCCGCAGCGGCTGGTCGGGCCGCTGCGCGTGGTGCCGTGGCGGGAGAGCCGCCGGGTCGACGCGCTGGGCCCGGACGGGCAGCCGCAGGTGCGGACGGAAGTGGTGGAGGGCCACCTATTGCAGGCGCCGGCCTCCCTGCGGGTCGACGGCGTGCTGGTGCCGGACGTGCGCCGCATCGGCCTGTACGACGTGCGCGTGTTCGAGTGGAAGGCGCGGGTCGAGGCCGAGTTCCCGGCGCTGGACGTGCCGGCCAAGCACGGGCGCGAGTATGGCCAGCCTTACCTGGCGGTGGGCATCGCCGACGTGCGCGGCCTGGTCGGCACCCCGGTGCTGGCGGTGGACGGGCGGGTGCTGCCGCTGCAGGCGGGCACCGGGGCGCTGGCACGGCGCATGGGCGGGCTGCACGCGCCGCTGCCGGCCGGCGCGGGCGGGCTGGCCGCCAGCCGCGCACGCCTGGACATGAACCTGGCCGGCACCCAGTCGCTGGCCATCGCGCCGGTGGCCGACGGCAACCGCATCGCGCTGCGCTCGCCGTGGCCGCACCCGCTGTTCGGCGGGCGCTTCCTGCCCAACCGCCGCGAGCTGGGGGACGGCGGCTTCAGCGCCTCCTGGAACGTGTCCTCGCTGGCCAGCGCGGCGCAGGCGCAGCTGCTGGACGGCGAGGGCCGCGTCGGCGGCGACGCGGCCGAGGGCGGGGCCATCGACACCGTGGACGTGAGCCTGGTCGACCCGGTGGACGTCTACACCCAGGCCGACCGCGCGACCAAGTACGGCATCCTGTTCGTGCTGCTCACCTTCGTGGCCTTCGCCCTGTTCGAACTGATCAAGCGGCTGCCGATCCACCCGCTGCAGTACCTGCTGGTGGGCCTGGCGCTGGCGGTGTTCTTCCTGCTGTTGCTGGGGCTGTCGGAGCACATCGCCTTCTGGCGCGCGTACCTGGCCTCGGCGCTGGCCTGCATCGGGCTGCAGTTCGCCTACCTGTGCGGCGTGCTGCGCAGCCGGCTGCGCGCGGCGGGTTTCGCGTCCATGCTCACCGCGCTCTACGGCGTGCTCTACGGCCTGCTGGCCTCGGAGGACAACGCGCTGCTGATGGGGTCGCTGCTGCTGTTCGGCATCCTGGCGGCCATCATGTGGGTGACGCGCAGGGTCGACTGGTATGCGCTGGGAGGCCCCGAGGCGGGCGCGGGTGCCTGACGCGGGGCCCGCCTGTCCGGGCCGG